>SKIE01000239.1 GCA_007116585.1 Wenzhouxiangella sp.
CGCGCCTTGCCCGGGATCATGTTCCAGCAGACCCTGATCGGCGCCACCGGCAGCAGCTTTCGCGATAACGAGGGTGACCGCCAGCCCGTTCCCGACGACATCACCACGCTGGGTGTGGGCACACAAATCGCCTGGCTGTCGGAGCACCGACTGCTGGGGGCGAACTGGGGCGCGGAGTTCATTCTGCCGGTGGTTCATGTTGATCTGGGCATCACTCCTGAATTGAGCAATTCACGGACCGGTTTCGGCGACTTGTTCCTGAGCCCGCTGGTCCTGCAGTGGTCAGGGCAGGAACTGTTCGGCCGGCCATTCTGGCAGCGCTTCAACCTGAACGTCACGGTGCCCACCGGCGCCTATGACCCGGCAAGAGCCGCCAACCCGGGGATCAATACCTACCGCGTCAATCCGCACTATGCCGCCACCTGGCTGTTCTCCGACCAGTGGGAGGTCAGCGCGCGCTTTCATTATCTTTGGAACGGCCGCAACACGGACCCTGCCCTGTCGCTGAACGCCGACTCGACGCGCGCTGGTCGGGCCGTGCACACCAATTTTGCCGTCTCGCGCGAAATGGCCCCCGGCCTGCGCGCGGGCCTGGCCGCCTATCATCTGCGCCAGATCAGTGACGATCAGATCGACGGCCAACGGGTGCCGGGCTCGCGCGAGCAGGTTGTCGGCGTCGGCCCGGGCATTCGCTTTCAGCGCGGCCCGCAGGTGTTGTTCGTCCACGGCTATTATGAGACGCTGGTGCGCAATCGCCCCGCGCGCCAGACCATCATCGTGCGCTACGCGCGCTTTTTCTAGCGCCAAGGACAATCACAAGGAAGGCTCGACATGGCTGAATCCCGCACCTGGTTTGCGCGCTACTTCCCCGAGGTCAGCACGAAGTGGTCGGAGCTGTCGATGTACCGCCGCTTTGAGCGGATCATTTCACTGGTACTGACGCTGGCCATCGGCCTGCTGGTGCTGGTCGCGATCTTCTATCTGGTTGCGAACGTGTTCACCCTGCTGTTTCTCCGAACCCAGGACCCGTTCGACTTCCGCCTGTTTCAGGCGGTCTTCGATATGGTGCTAACGGTGCTGATCGCGATGGAGTTCAACAACTCCATCGTCCGCACCATGGAAGAGGAAGGCCGTCTGGGCGGTTTCATCCACGTGGAAGTCGTGGTCCTGATCGCGATCATGGCCGTGGTGCGGAAGTTCATGGTCATGGACGTCGAAACGCTGGATCCTTTGCACCTGCTGGGCCTGGGTGGCGCCATCCTGGCCCTGGGCGCCACCTACTGGCTGCTCAAGCGCTCCGGCGCGGACCACTAATCAGCGTCAGCAGCCGCCCCGGAATTCTCACGGCGGAAACGGACCTCACCACCCACCAGCGTGATGTCGACCTCGGTCTGGGCCAGTTCGTCTTCACTGACCTCGAGCAGATCACGATCGACCACGACAAGGTCGGCCAGTTTGCCGACCTCGATACTGCCCAGCCGGTCCTCCTCAAAGGCCGCGTACGCGCAGTGGATGGTGTAGGACTTGAGCGCTTCCATGCGGCTCATGGACTGCTCGGAAAAAAAACGTTCGCCTGACGGCATCTCGCGGGTGATCGAAGCGTGCAGTGAAGCGATCGGCGAAATGGGTTCAACGGGCACATCGCTACCGTTACAGATCACCGCGTCGGCATCAAGCAGGAAACGCCACACGTAGGCCTTGCGCTCTGCCCGCTCTTCGCCCAGCCGCTGCGGCACCCAGCTTCCATCCGAGGTCGCGTGGATGCCCTGCATGGACGCGATCACGCCAAGCTCGGCAAAACGCGGCACATCGTCCGGGTGCACGGTCTGCGCATGTTCGATACGCCAGCGCAACGACTCGTCACCGGCCAGGCGACCAATGGACTCATAAATCGACAATGCCTCGCGATTGGCCCGATCGCCGATGGCATGGGTGTTGAGCTGGAATCCGTTCTGGTAGGCAATGGCCGCCGTTTCGCGCAGATCACCGATTGAGATCTGCGGCAGGCCGGAGCTGTCCGGCCGGTCTTCATAAGGCCTGAGCAGCCAGGCACCATGGGTACCCAGGGCGCCGTCCAGGTGACGTTTGACCGAACGCACGGTCATCATCCTGCCCGGCTCGGGCAGGCGCAGGTAATCCGACAATCTGCGATTAAGTTCGGCATTGGTCTCGCGGCCAACGGCGACGTACAACCTCAAAGGCAGTTCTCCGTTCTCATCCAGGGCCTGCAAACGGTCAATATCGTCGAAGCGCAGGCCTTGATCATGGAAACTGGTCACACCATGACGCAATGCCTGCTCGGAGGCCAGTTCCACCTGGCGCTGCAGGCGTGCCTGGCGCTCGATCTGGCCCAGGCCCTCGAACCAGCGCTCCATCACTTCGCGCACCGGCTGCTGTGCTGCCTGACGCAGAAAACCGGTCGGGTTATCGTCCTCATCGCGAACGATCTCACCACCAGTCGGGTTCGGCGTCCTGGCGTCGATGCCGGCCACGCCCAGAGCATTCTGGTTGACCAAGGCGGCATGCCCGCTGGCGTGGGTCAAAAACACCGGGTTGTCGGGCGAGACGTCGCTCAAGGGCTGATGAGACGGTACCCCGTCGACCACGTCGGCGCTGCTCTCATCCCAGTTTTCCTGATGCCAGCCGCGCCCGGTGATCCACTCACCAGGTGCGGCGTCCGCTACGGCCTGCTCGACCAGATCCACCACTTCGGCGAACGATTGCGTTCCCTGCAAGTCCAGCGTCATCAACGCTTCGCCGAAACCCAGGAAATGACCGTGCCCTTCGATGAATCCGGGCAGCAGCATTCTTCCGTCCAGGTCGATCCGTTCGGTCTGCGATCCGGCCAGCGCTTCGATGTCATCGTTGTCGCCAACGGCCATGATGACGCCGTCCCTGACCGCCACCGCCTGAGTCTGCGCCGGTTCGTCGGCCATGGTCAGAACGATACCGTTGACCAGAATCAAATCGGCCTCTTCAGCCTCGGCCCAGGCGACCGCCATCGTGACGCCCCAGACCAGGCCCGACACCAATGCGGCAGTAATAACTCGCTTCATGCTGAACATTCCTGCTCCAATACCCAAGCTTCAAGGATAGGCGATCCGAGCACTGTCTGTCGTCAATGGACCGGCCCGGCGTACAATCCCGCCCCATGGATTCCACAGACCCTCTGCTGATCGTCGCCCACACGCCCTCGCCCAACCTGCAGGCGATGGCCTCGGCGCTGCACCAGGGCGCCGTTGCTGCGGCCGACGCGCTGCCCTGCAAGGTTATCGCCCCGCTGCAGGCGCAGGCCGACGACCTGCTGCCGGCCGGCGGCGTGGTTCTGCTCACCCCGGAGAATCTGGGCTACATGAGCGGGGCGATGAAAGATTTCTTCGACCGCAGCTACTACAGCCTGCTGGACCACACCGACGCGCTGCCCTATGCCCTGGTCATCCGCGCGGGCACTGACGGGACCGGCACACGGCGGGCGCTGGAAAGCATCTGCGGCGGCTTGAAATGGAAACCGGTGCAGGCGCCATTGGTCTGTCGCGGCGAGTGGCAGGAGGAGTTCCTGGATCAGTGCCGGGAGCTCGGCGAAACCCTGGTCGCCGGGCTGGAGGCCGGGATTTTCTAACCGGCCCGGCAAGACAGCAAAAACATTTCAGGGTACGGACACGGTCGTGCACGCATCCGCCAGCATGGGCAGCACCTCAGCGCAGTCCGCGTCCAGCTTGAAACTCAGCACATCGTCCGCCCGCGTGCGGCCGCGGTTGACCGCTGCCACGGGCAGCCCGCCCGCGACCGCCTCACGCACGATGCGATAGCCCGACATCACCACCAGGGACGAGCCGAGAACCAGCACGGCATCACTGCGACTCAAGGCACTGCGAATGGCCGCCAGGCGCTCGGCCGGCACCGACTCGCCGAAAAACACGACGTTTGGCTTCAGCGGACCGCCGCAACTGTCGCAGTCGGCAACCTGAAAGCCGGGATAAGCGCTGCTGTCGAGTTCGGCATCTCCGTCGGGGTTGTAGCCGAGTACTTCCGGATGCCAGTCGGGGTTCAGCGCCTGCAGGCGCAGCTGCAATTCGTCACGATCGACCGCCTGGCCGCATTCCAGGCAGGCCACCTCACTCAGTCGCCCGTGTATTTCGACCACGCGCTGCGATCCGGCACGCAAGTGCAAGCCATCCACGTTCTGCGTGACCAGCAGCTCGAGGCGGCCGGCGGTCTCGAGCCGAACCAGCGCCTGGTGCGCGCCATTGAAGCGGGCCGAGCGCATTTCCGGCCAGCCGAAAAAGCTTCGCGCCCAGTAGCGGCGCCGCATCAGATCTGACGCGATGAAGTCCTGATACAGGATCGGGTCACGCCGCAGCCAGCGACCCTCGGCGTCCCGGTAGGCCGGTATGCCCGAACCGGTGCTCATGCCCGCCCCGGTCAACACCAGCAGCCGCGGATGGGCCCGCACAAACTCCAGCAACTCCACCAGATCGGCCATCCGCGGTTCGCGACCGACGGGCGCCCGCATCTGCGGAATTCGAATCAATGGACGATGGTTCATTGGCTGGAGTTTAGAGCGCTTGCAGTGACGCTGAAATCACCGCGGTCAGGGCGCGCAAAGCGTGCCGCTTGGCAGCTTTTCCTCTCTCAGGCTACGGCCAGAAGCGCCAGCAACCCTGCGCCAAAGATCAGAAACAGCATCACGCTGAACAGCACCAGAGCAAGGCTCAGATAACCCAGCACCAGGCCCACCATAGCCAGACCATCACCGTGCAAATCGCCCCGTGCATCGCGAACCTGGCCGCGCGCGATATGGCCAGTGACGACCGCGATCACCGCACCGATCACCGGCAGCGCAACCCAGCCCAGGATTCCGAAGACCAGACTGACTATGGCCAGAGGCGCGGTTTCGGCAGGCGCATCTCTCATACTTTCATCCCTGAAGCGACAGGCTCATGGTCCACATTGCCAATCGTTTATTTACTGGTCTTTCTCAACCCGGTTGCGGCCGGCCCGCTTGGCGCGGTACATGGCATGGTCGGCACGGTTGAGCCATTTGCTGAAACTCTCCCCGGCGATCCATTCCGCCGCCCCGAAGCTGGCGGTGACGGGCCCGACCAAGGTGAACGAAAAACCCGCGATCGCGATCCTGAGTTGCTCGGCCAGCTGCATAGCCTCGTCGAGATCACTCTCAGGCAGCAGGATGACAAACTCCTCGCCGCCCAGGCGAGCCAGCAGATCAGCCTCGCGCAGGCGTTCTTCGAGCAAGCGGCTGCACTCAACCAGAAACCGGTCGCCAGCTGCGTGCCCAAACCGGTCGTTGACGCGCTTGAAATGATCGATGTCGAGCAGAATCTGACTGACCTTGCCGCCATAGCGCAGGACCCGGACCATTTCACGAACCGCCAGATCCTCGTAGTGGCGGCGGTTGGCAAGGCCGGTCAAGTGGTCGAAGTTGGCCAGTCGCTCCAGTTCACGGTTGGCCTTGACCAGCGCCTGCTCGGCCTCCTTCTGTTCGGTGATGTCGATCAGCACCCCTTCCCACACGGTCGAGCCATCCTCCAGACCGCGCGGCACCGATTCGGCCCGGTACCAGCGCGTTCGACCATCAATAATCACCCGTGTTTCGCCTTTGAACGGCTCGCGGCGCTCGAAAACGCGTGCATTCAGCGCGATCCATTCATCCCGATCATCCGGATGAACCAAGGCAAAGACCCGCATGGGGTCCGCCCTGGCCTCCTCGGCCGTCATGCCCGCCATTTCGAGAAATCGTCGACTCATGAAGGCAAAGCGGGCCAGCTTTTCCCCCGGGAGCAAGACCATGGTGTAGGTACCAACCGGCAGATGCTCGGTGAGTTCATAAGCGGTTTTCTGGAGGTTCGACAACCCGGCGCCGGCACCGTCTCCCGGGGCTTGATCGGCAGGAACTTCGGGACGCCCGGAATGACTCATGATTCCCCCAAGACAAATTCGGCAAAGGCGGCCGAACCGCATAAGCATACCACTTCAATACCCAACTCCTCCAGACAGGCCGTTATACTTGGAATGGGGAACAAGGGCATGCTCAGTAAATATGGCTAACGGCTCTCTGGAACAACGATTTGCGCCCGTGCGAGAGGCGATGGCTGCAGCCAAATTGCCGGAACTGGCCATCCGCACCTTCGAACATCACTTCCGCTTGCTCGGCCAGGGAGAGACGGGGCTGCTTGGCGAACAAGACATCCAGCCGGTCACCGATGTGCCGGACGCGGCCGCTCTGGCCGGCTACCGCCAAGCAGGGGAAGCCGCGCTCGGACAGTGCGCCGTGGTCAAGCTCAACGGCGGTCTGGGCACCTCCATGGGGCTGAACTCGGCCAAGGCGCTGCTGCCGGCGCGAGCCAATCACAGTTTTCTCGACCTGATTGCCCAGCAGGTGCTGTATTGGCGCCGTCAAAGCGGCCATGCGCTGCCGCTGCTCTTGATGAACAGCTTCGCAACCGAGTCCGACTCGCTGCGCGCGCTTGACGCCTATCCCGATCTACCGGCCGGCCAACACGGCGTGCCGCTTTCTTTCCTGCAGCATCGCGTGCCGAGACTGGATCCAGAGACGCTCCAGCCCGTCCGCTGGCCAGACGAGCCGCGGCGCGAATGGTGTCCACCGGGGCATGGCGACCTGTACACCGCCCTGGTCACCTCTGGTCTGCTTGAGACGCTACTGCAACACGATGTCCGGTATCTGTTCGTAGCCAATGCCGACAATCTCGGCGCCACGCTGGATCTGGACATTCTTGGGTTCATCGCCAGCGAGCGCATTCCCTTCCTGATGGAGGTCACTGAACGCACCGCGGCCGACCGCAAAGGCGGACACCTGGCCCGGGATCAGCGCGGCGGCTTGTTGTTGCGAGAGTCGGCCCAGTGTCCGCCCGACGACCTGGATCATTTCCAGGATATTGAGCGCCACCGTTACTTCAACACCAACAACCTGTGGCTTGATCTGGATGCCCTGGCCGACGCCATGCACAGTCGGGATGGCATTCTCGGCCTGCCGCTGATGCGCAACCTCAAACATGTCGTACCGGACGACCCGGCCACGCCGCTGGTCATTCAGGTCGAAACGGCCATGGGCGCGGCCATCAACGTGTTCAACAACGCGCAGGTCGTGCGCGTGCCGCGGACCCGGTTCGCCCCGGTCAAGACAACCAGTGACCTGCTGGTGCTGTGGTCGGATCGTTACCAGCTGGATCGCAGCGGCACGGTAAGCCCACAAACCCAACGGCCTATCGAGGTGGCGCTCGACCCTCGCTGGTATGCATCCATCGACGCGTTCCGGGCCCGTTTCCCGGCCGGAGCGCCGTCTCTGATCGATGCCGACATGCTGTCGGTTTCCGGCGATATCCGTTTTTCCGGTGATGTCACGGTCCGCGGAACCGTCCGCTTGCGCAATGACAGCAACACGACCCGTGTCATTGCCGCCGGCACCTGCCTGGAAGATCTGATCGAAGATGATTAGCCCGGCAATCGATTTGATTGCCGGACTAATGATCAAGTCAGGAGGTCGCCAAAGTCAGCCGGAGCGGTCAGCATGCGGGCAAAATCTGCAGCTGGCACCGGCCGACTGAACAAATAACCCTGCGCCTGCTCGCAGCCGAGTTCCAACAGGATTCGCAGTTGTTCCCGTGTTTCCACTCCCTCGGCAATCGTCTGGAAACCCAGCCCCCTGGCCACGCCCAGAATCGCGGTGATGATGGCGCGGTTGTCGTCGTCGAGCGCACGTACGAATGACTGGTCGATCTTCAGGTGATCCAGGCTGAACTGCTTGAGGTAGCTCAGCGACGAATAGCCGGTGCCGAAGTCGTCGATCGACACGGCCACCCCGACCTCGGCCAGTTGTTGCAGCAGGTTGACCGCATGACTCGAACTGGACATGGCCATGCTCTCGGTGATTTCCAGCTCCAGACGGTCGGCCGTGACGGCATGCCGCGACAGCGCGGCCTGGACACGCTCGGGCAGATCCGACTGAGCAAATTCCCGCGCCGAGATATTGACCGCGACCGGCACCGTGGTCAGGCCGCTCTCCCGCCACGCGGCCTGGTCCGCCAGCGCGCGATCCAGCACCCAGTTGCTCAACTGCACGATCAGATCCGTCTCCTCGGCCACCGGAATGAACCTGCCGGGCATGAGCAGCCCGTCATGCGGGTGGTTCCAGCGCACCAGCGCCTCGACACCGACAATGCGACCATCGGCCAGACGAACCTTGGGCTGGTAATGCAGTTCAAGCTGGTTTTCTAGCAGGGCAGTGCGCATGTCATTTTCCACCTCGAAAACACGCTGCGCCTGCTCCTGCAGCTGCGGGGCAAAAAATTCGTAGGTGTTGCGGCCGCGCTCCTTGGACCGATGAAGCGCAGCATTCGCCGAACTCAGCAACTCCTCAGCGCCCGGACCATCTTCAGGAAACATGGCAATGCCGATGCTGGCCGTCACCGTCACCGTTCGGTTCTGCACCTCCACAGCGCCGGCCAGCTTCGCCAGCACCTTCTGCGCCACGTGGGCAGCGCCCTCGGCGTCGGTATCGGGGAGCACCAGGGCGAATTCATCACCGCCCTGGCGACTGACGGTATCGGTAGGCCGCAGGCTGGTGGCCAGACGTTGGCTCATTTCGACCAGGACCTCGTCTCCGCTCGCCACACCCAGAGACTCGTTGATGATCTTGAACCGGTCGAGCCCGATATACAGCACCGCAAAGGCGGCACCCAGTTTCCCCGCCGTTCGCACCTGAACCGCCAACCGATCGTACAGCAAGTCCCGGTTGGGCAGGCCGGTCAGCGAATCGTAATGACTCAGGCGCTCGACTTGTTGCTCAAATGCGCGGGTCTCGGTCAGGTCGCGCAGCGTGCCAATGAAGTGGGTGATTTCGCCGACAGCGTCACGAACCACGGTGATGGATAGCGACTGCGGATAGTGCTCACCATTCTTGCGCCGGTTGAGTAATTCTCC
>SKIE01000262.1 GCA_007116585.1 Wenzhouxiangella sp.
CCGAGTTGTGGCCCAGCGCGGTGTTGGGTCCAAGCAGGGTGAAAAAGTTGGGAAAGCCGGGCACGGTTGAACCCTTGTAAGCCAGCGGCCCGTTGCGCCATGCATCGGTCAGGTCGAGTCCCTCACGACCAATGATCAAGCCTGAGGGCACGGGATCAGTCGCCCGGAACCCGGTACCCAGCACAATCAGATCGGCTGGCCGGTGACGCCTGGCTTGATCCATGATGCCGTTCGTTGTGACCCGGGTGATCGGCGTGGTGACCAGCTCGACGTTGGCGGCACTGATTGCCGGGTAGTAGTCGTTGGACATCAGCACACGCTTGCAGCCCATGGCGTAGTCCGGGCTCAGCCGGGCGCGCAGGGCCGGGTCGGCAACCTGCCGGGACAGATGCCGTCGGGCTTTCCACCGATGGAAGGCAGTCAGGCGCGGGAAGCGGGTAAACGCCGGCAGGCGCGACTCCAGCAGCAGAAATAGGCCCAGGCGGGTCAGGCGGCGATAGAGCGGCAGGCGCGCATGGAGCTTCTGCTGCCAGCGCGGAATCGGTCGATCCGGCTTGGGGAGAATCCACTGAGGACTGCGCTGGTATACCGTAAGTTGCGTCGCGGAGCGCTGCAAGTGGGGAATGAGCTGGATGGCCGAAGCACCGGTGCCGATCACCGCCACGCGCTGGTCATCCCAGCGTAGGTCCTGCGGCCAGCGCTGGGAATGAATCACCGGTCCGTCGAACTGGTCCAGGCCCGGTATGTCGGGGTAGGCCGGGCGCGAGAGCCCACCGATGGCCGAGACCAGTACCCGGGCCTGATGCTCGCGGCCGTGCTGGTCCTGCGCCCGCCAGCACTTGTGATCCACGTCCCAGCGCGCCTGCACCATACGGGTTTTCAGGTGTATGCGTGAACGCAGTCCGTGCTGATCCACAATATCTGACAGGGACGACTGGATCTCCGCGCGCGGCGGAAACCGGCGCGACCAGTCCGAGCGCGGCGCAAATGACAGTGAGTAAAGATGCGACTGGACATCGCAGGCGCAGCCGGGGTAGCGGTTCAGCCACCAGGTGCCGCCCACACCGGCTTCTGCCTCGAGAATGAGAAAGTCGCTGATCCCTGCCTGCTTCAGCCTGATTGCCAGGCCGATGCCGGAAAAACCGGCACCGATGATCAGAACAGAGTGCATGCCGGCCGAGCGGTATCTTTTTAGATGACGCCCAGCTTTCTGCCCACGCGCTCGAAAGCCGCTACTGCTTTTTCCAGCTGTTCACGGGTATGTGCGGCAGAGATCTGGGTGCGAATGCGCGCCTCGCCTTTGGGTACCACGGGATGGAAAAAGCCGATGACGTAAATACCTTCGGCAAGCAAGGCGTCGGCCATTTTCTGGGCCAGCGGGGCGTCGTAGAGCATGACCGGGACGATGGGATGATCGCCGGGTTTGATGTCGAAACCGGCTGCTGTCATGGTCTGGCGGAAGAAACGGGTGTTCTCCTCAAGCCGGTCGCGCAGCGCGGTCGAGTCGGACAGCATCTGCAGCACCTTGATGCTGGCTGCAACCAGCGAAGGCGTGAGAGAGTTGGAGAACAGGTAGGGTCGCGAGCGCTGGCGCAGGATGTCGATGACCGCCTGGCTGGCGACGGTGAAACCGCCCATGCCGCCGCCCAGTGCCTTGCCCAGAGTCGAGGTGAAGATGTCGACCTTGTCCATGACGCCGTGGTACTCGGCCGAGCCGCGGCCGGTGGGGCCGAAAAAGCCGGTCGCGTGACAGTCATCGACCATGACCAGCGCGTTGTACTTTTCTGCCAGCTCAGTGATTTCATCGAGCTTTGCAACATAGCCATCCATCGAAAACACCCCGTCGGTCACGATCATTCGGGTGCGTTTGTCCTGTGTTTTTTTGAGGATGTCTTCGAGCGCGTTCATGTCTGAATTCGGATACCGGTGGCGCTCGGCCTTGCACAGGCGGATGCCGTCGATGATCGAGGCATGGTTGAGCTGGTCGGAAATGATGGCGTCTTCCGGCCCGAGCAAGGGTTCGAACAGGCCGCCGTTGGCGTCGAAGCAGGCGGCATACAGGATGCTGTCGTCCTTGCCGAAAAAGCTGGCGATGTCGCGCTCGAGCTGCTGATGGAGATCCTGGGTGCCGCAGATAAACCGAACCGAGGCCAGCCCGAAACCGTAATCATCCAGCGCTTGCCGCGCGGCGGCAATCACGTCGGGATGATCGGCCAGCCCGAGGTAGTTGTTGGCGCAGAAGTTCAAGACCTCGCCGCTGTCGCGCGTGCCGATCGCCACGCGCTGGGGCGTGGTGATGGCGCGTTCACTCTTGTACAGGCCGGCTTGCCTGAGGTTTTCGAGTTCAGCCTGCAAGCGGCTTTCGAAAGCGTTTTCGTTCATGATTGTTGAACAGCGAATGGCCAACCAGTCATTCTAAGCCAAGCATGGGATGCGTATACTCATGGCCTTGAATCGTAAGATGGCTTGGATTGGCAGGGATCATGGGAAATGCATGTTGTTTGCGGCTGGTGCTGCTTGCTGTTGGTCTGCTTGTTTTCGCTGTTGCCCAGGCCGGCGACGAGGACTGGAAAGCGCGTATCGCGGAGTGCGCTGAGGTCCGCGACCCGGAATTGCGCCTGGCCTGCTTTGATCGTGTGTCGGCCAATATGCGGGCGCCGGACAGCGATGCGGGGACAAGGCTTGCGCAGGAGTCACCGGCCTTGGCCAAGGCTTCGCGCATGAATCTGTTCTGGGAACTTGATGACGACACCCACAGCGGGCGCGGCAGGGTTCGTTCGTTCCAGCCGCTGCTGGCCGTGCCGGCGCGCTGGAGTAGTGCACCCAACAAGCGGCCGGGGTCGCCGAGTGGTGAAGCCATCGACAGGTTTCCGCTGGATTCGGTCGAAGCGCACTTTCGACTCAGCCTGCGAACCAAGGCGTGGGACAACCCGTTTGGAGACAACGGCGACGTGTGGCTTGCCTACACGCAGAACGCGTATTGGCAGTCCTACAACAGCGCGGAATCTTCGCCGTTTCGCGAGACCAACTACCGCCCGGAGGTTTTTTCTGTCTGGCGGGTCGGGGTGCCGTTGAGTGAGCGCTGGAGTTGGCGGATGCTCAGCCTTGGGCTCATGCACGAGTCCAACGGGCGCGGCAGCGTGCTTGGAATCTCTCGCAGCTGGAACCGCCTGTACGCCAACTTTGGTTTCGAGGGGCCGAACACGGAGGTCTACCTGCGTCCCTGGGTCCGAGTGCTGCGCGAAGATCCGGACGATAACCCGGATATCGAGGATTTCCTGGGCTATGGCGATGTCCAAATCATCCACCATCTGAATAGTCAGAGAATCGATTTGACCGCGCGCTGGAATCCTTCCACGGGCAAGGGCATGGCTCGGATTGGGTACCACTTTCCGCTAGTCGGTGATCTGCACGGCTTTCTGTCGGTCTTCAGCGGCTATGGCGAAAGCCTGCTCGACTACAACCATAGCCAGACCACCGTGAGCGCGGGCATTTCGATGTTTCAGTTCTAGCTGGCTTCAAGACCAAAAGGAGTAATCATGCGAATCTTGATGTTGTTGTCTGCCCTGTGCTGGGCACTGGTTGTGTCGGCGCACGCTGGAGAGTATGGCATTTCGGCTCAGGAAGCCTTCTACAAGGTCCATAACGGAGACGGCGAGGTGTTGTTCATCGACGTTCGCGACCCGGTCGAAATCATGTTCATTGGCTGGGCCGACAGTGCCCATATCAATATTCCGTTCCTGCTGGTGGACCGGCACGGCTGGCGCGAGGACGGTGGTGGTTTCCCGCTGCCGCGCAATGCGAATTTCGCCGCCGAGGTCGAGGCGGCCCTGGCAGCGCGTGGGCTGGATCGGGATGCCACCATCATCACCATGTGCCGCTCGGGCAGCGCCCGGGGCGAACCCAGCGCCAGCTATTTGCGCGAGGCTGGCTTCCCGAACGTGCTCTTCGTCCGGCACGGTTTCCAGGGTGATCGGATTGACGAAGGTGAGCATGCCGGCATGCGCCTGAAAAACGGCTGGCAGAACGAAGGGCTGCCCTGGCAGCCGCGGATGAACCCGGACAAGATCTACCGACCTGCACAGCCCTGATTGGCGCTGATCGGGCACGGGCGCCGCGCGCTCAGGCCCGGAAACCCTTGCGCATGACACGTCGTCCGAACTACAGCCTCTGGATCACCTACGGCCTGACCACGCTCATGGTTGTGGTCGGGGCCGTCTGGAGCGAGCCTTTCGGCCGGGCGGTGGCGTGGGTGCAGGCGTTTATCGTTGGCACCTTCGGTTGGTTTTACGTCCTGGCCGCGGTCTTTTTCCTGATATTCGTCCTCTGGCTCATGGCCAGTCGCTTCGGTGACATCCGGCTGGGACGCGACGATGAGGCACCGGAATACGGTTCGCTGACCTGGTTTGCCATGTTGTTCAGCGCCGGCATGGGTATCGGCCTGATCTTCTACAGCGTGGCAGAACCGATTTCTCATTTCGCCGACCCGCCTCGGGCGGAGGCGGAGTCGCTGGATGCTGCCGCCGAATCCATGGTGATCACCTTTTTCCACTGGGGGCTGCATGCCTGGGCGATTTATGCCGTGGTGGGCTTGTCGCTGGCATACTTTGCCTATCGCCACAACCTGCCGCTGACCATTCGTTCGGCGCTTTATCCGATCCTGGGCGATCGCATTCATGGCCCGATCGGGGCGGGAGTCGATGTGCTGGCCGTGTTCGGCACCATCTTCGGGTTGGCCACTTCGCTGGGCCTTGGTGCGATGCAGTTCAACGCCGGACTGGCCCAGCTTGATCTGGTCCAGATTTCAGTACCGGCCCAAGTCGTGTTGATCGGCCTGATCACGGCGCTGGCAACAGTATCGGCCGCCACCGGTCTGGACCGCGGCATTCGACGGCTCAGCCAGCTCAACATTCTGCTGGCGCTGGTTTTGCTCGGCGTTGTGTTTCTGGCTGGACCGACCCTGTTCCTGCTGCGCTCCTATGTGCAAAACATCGGCGCCTACGCGGCCTCGTTGATTGAGTTGTCGTTCCATACCGATGCCTATATCGGAACCGACTGGCAGGAGGCCTGGACCATGTTCTACTGGGGCTGGTGGATCAGCTGGTCTCCGTTTGTCGGGATGTTCATTGCCCGGGTCTCACGTGGACGCAGCATCCGCGAGTTTCTCGCCGGGGTGTTGCTGGCGCCGTCGCTTGTAGTGTTTTTCTGGATGGCAGTTTTCGGCAACACCGCCATTCATTTCGAGCTGGAGTCCTCTGCCGCGCTGGTCGATGCGGTGCGCGCCGACTTATCGACGGTGATTTTCGTGATGCTGGAACAGCTGCCGCTGGTTACGCTGACATCCCTGATCGCCATTACCGTCATCGCGATCTTCTTTGTCACCTCGGCCGATTCGGGTTCGCTGGTGATCAATATTCTGACTGCCGGCGGCGACCCTGATCCGCCGATGATCCGGCGCGCGGCCGGAGCGGTGCTGATCGGCGCGGTAGCGGCGGTACTGCTGCTCGGCGGCGGACTGGACGCCCTGCAGACCGCGGCCATCACCACGGCAATGCCGTTCAGCGTCATCTTGCTGTTGATGTGTCTGGCCCTGGTGCGGTCGCTGCGGGGCGAGCGGGTGCTGCGCCAGGACGCCGCCGGACGGGCCTGGCTGGAGGCGCAAAGCAGCTCGGCCGGGCCAGGCCGAAGGCAGCGTGCTCCGCTGGGTGCGGCGACGCCGCCGGATGGTTTTACGGGTGCCCGGCCGGGCCCGCTGGGCGTGGCCGAGCGAAAGGAAGACTGGCGCGAGCGGCTCAAGTTCGTGATTCGGGGCCATGAACGCTATACCGGCCTGGCGGCACAGCGCCAGGCGCAATTAATGCCTGAAATTCAGCGTTTCCTCGACCAGGTGGCGAACCCCGCATTGGAAGAGATTCAGGCCGAGCTTGAGCAATACCAGCGCCAGGTCCAGGTTACGCGTGGGGACGACCAGACAGGTCTGACGGTGTGGTCAGAGGGTGACGAGGAATTCACCTTCGTGGTTCACGGGTTGTTGCGCGAACCGTTGAGTTTTGCCTTTCCCGAATTCACTCTGGCGCCGGAAGAAATCGAGCCGCGAGTCGAAATCATCCTGCCGACCGGCCGCCTCGGCGACTGGCCGCTGGATGAACTCAGCGCCGATCAGTTGCGCGACGAGTTCGTCACCGCTTATGCCCGCTGGATGGGCTGGTAGCTGTCAATGGCCCCCTAAGCTGCCTCGACGTCCCCGGTCCAGTCGCAGACGACTTTGCCGCACTCTCCCGCCGCCATCAGTTCGAAGCCGGTCTCGAACTGCTCGATCGGCAGCTGATGGGTCAACGCCTTGTCCAGCGGAAAGCCGGTCAGCGCCATCTGGGTCATCTTGTACCAGGTCTCGTACATGCGCCGGCCGTAGACGCCGTGGACCTGGAGGCCTTTGAAGATGACCTGATCCCAGTCCACGCCGGCGCCTTTGGGCAGCAGGCCGAGCAGTGCGACGCGCCCGCCGTGGTACATGCAGTGGAGCAAGTCCTCGAACGCCTGCGGATGGCCTGACATCTCCATGCCGACATCAAAGCCGTCGATGTCGAGTTCGCCAAGCACATCGCGCAGGTTTTCCCGGCTGACGTTGACGGTCCGCGTCGCGCCCATGTTGGCTGCCAGGCCCAGGCGGTAGTCGTTGATGTCGCTGATGACAATGTGACGGGCGCCAACGTGGCGGGCGATGCCTGCCGCGATAATGCCGATCGGGCCGGCGCCGGTGATCAGCACGTCCTCGCCGACCAGATCAAACTGCAGCGCGCAGTGAGCGGCGTTGCCGAAGGGGTCGAAAAAAGCAGCCAATTCGGAAGGAATTTCATCCGGAATAGGCCAGAGGTTGCTGGCCGGCACGACCACGTACTCGGCAAAACCGCCGTCGCGATTGACCCCGATGCCCTCCGTGTGCGGACACAGATGCTGCTTTCCGGCACGGCAGTTGCGGCACACGCCACAGACTACGTGGCCCTCTGCGCTGACGCGCTGATCCTCGTCGTAGCCGCGCACGCCTTCGCCGATCTCGACAATGCGGCCGACAAACTCATGGCCGATGATCAGCGGTGGCTTGATGGTGCGCTGGGCCCAGTCGTCCCACTGATAGATATGCAGGTCGGTCCCGCAGATTGCGGTCTTTTCGAGCTTCAGCAGCACCTCGTTGGCGCCGGGAGCCGGAATGGGTACCTCGTGCATCTCCAGACCGGGGGCAGCCTGGGCCTTGACCACGGCTCGCATGCTGGCGCTCATGGGATTCTCCGAGAACAAATGTTGGCGAAATTATACAGGCTCCTCATTCGCTCAAGGCCTGTAGCAGGCGCGGCAGCCATGCGGCGGCAGTGCCGTTCAAGTGCCAGTGCACCTGCGTGCTGAGCGCGGTTTGTTCGGGGTTGATTTCGACCACCGTTGCGCCTGCCTGGCGCGCCTGGACTGGAATCGATGCGGCCGGCTGCACCACCCCGGAGGTACCGGCAACCAGGCACAGGTCGCATGCCTCGGCTGCGGCAAACGCAGACTCCAACGTGTCCTGGTTCAGCATCTCGCCGAACCAGACGACGCCTGGCCGGGCCAGGCCGTGGCGGTGATGCGGCGAGGGCGGCGGCGCCTGATCGGCGTGGCGGGCTATCCACGCCGGGTCGATCAGGCGTGCGGTTTGCGAGCAGACGTTGCGTTCCAGGTTGCCGTGCAATTCAATGACATCGGAACTGCCGGCGCGCTGGTGCAGGCCGTCGACATTCTGGGTGATCAGCGACCATTTCGGGAAGTGGCTACCCATTTCCGCCAAGGCAAGATGGCCGGCATTGGGCCGGCTTTCAGCGACCAGACGCCGGCGCCACTGGTACCACTCCCAGACCAGCGCCGGGTTGCGCCTGAAGCCATCGGGGGTAGCCAGGTCCATCGGGTCATGCCGGGCCCACATCCCGGTCTGGGCATCGCGGAAGGTCGGCACGCCCGATTCAGCCGATATCCCGGCGCCGGTCAGCACAACCACGTTGTTCGCTGTGCGGAGTGTCTGTTGCAGCGTCTCTGGCAGCGGACTTTCCAGACCAACATGCCGGGTCATGGCTGTACCGCGAATTGGCATGTCTGGACCCATTTCATGAAACAATGGCACTCACATCAACAGCGGAGATCGTCTCATGAATCACAAGCGCTACCGGCATTTTTCACTTTCTCTGATCGGTCTGGCGGCCGTGCTTCTGGCGCTGGCCACAGGGCCTGTCACGGCGCATGATCACGGCGACCAGGGTAAGCAACCCTGGGTCTTCGACATTCGTGGTATGACGCTGGACAACGATAACTATCGCGACACCCGCTGGACGGGCGAATTTTTTCAGATGGTCCTGATGTCACTCGAACCCGGCGAGGTGATTGATCTGGAAGTACACAACAACCACGATCAGTTTTTCCGCGTTGAAGCGGGCATGGCGCGCGTCCTCATGGGCGAGAGCGAAGATCAGATGTATTTTGATGAAACGGCCGGCCCTGGCTACGGCATCATGATTCCGGCCGGCTACTGGCACACGATCGAGAATGTCGGCGATGTTCGCCTGCAGGTCTATACCTTTTACGCACCGCCCGAGCATGCGGCCGGGACTTTGCATGAAACCTACGAAGACACCGAAGGCTACGAGCACTGAGCTGCGCCCTGGGCGGCTACTGGCCGTCTGGATTGGCCGAGTCCACCCAGGGGAAGTTGTCTGATTCCATGGTTTCCTGGTAGTCCTCGATCCGTTCGGCGGCAAGATCCGTGCGGTAGAAACGGGCGATGTGGAACA
>SKIE01000187.1 GCA_007116585.1 Wenzhouxiangella sp.
CAGATCCATCCGTTTGTGCGCTGGATCTGGTTCGGTGCGTTCATGGTCACGCTCGGCGCATTGACCGCGGCCAGCGACAAGCGCTACTGGAAGCCCTACCGGGCCAAGGATGAGTTGCCGGGCGGTTCTGAAGGAGCGCAACCTGCATGATGCGCATGGTCCTCCCGCTGCTGGTTTTTCTGGGGCTGATCTGGCTGCTGCTTGTCAGCCTGCCGACGGCCGAGCAGCGGCGGCACGTTGCCTCACCCCTGATCGGGCGCGAAATACCCAACTTCACCCTGCCCGATCTGCTGGAGCCCGAGGTGACCCACAGCACGGTCGGGTTGCGCGGCCAGCCGTTCATCCTGAACGTCTGGGGCAGTTGGTGTCCGTCGTGCGTAACAGAACATCCGTACATCACCCGCCTGGGCAAGGAAGCAAACGTACCGCTGGTGGGTTTGAACTGGCGCGATGAACGTGACGATGCACTGGCGTGGATCAACCGATTCGGCGATGCCTGGACTGTGCACATGAACGATGAGGAAGGCATGGCGGCCATTGATCTGGGCGTCTACGGCGCGCCGGAAACCTTTCTTGTGGATCACAACGGCGTCATCCGGCACAAGCACATCGGCCCGGTCGACAGCAATTCCTATGACGATCTCATGAGCCGGATCAATGACATGCGGCAAGACGCGGGGCTATGAACGACAGGCTTTCCATCACAAGCCTCATTGCGGCTTTCACTGTGGCCGTGATGATGACCCTGTTGGGGCCGGCGCAGCACGGGCTCGCCCAGACCGGCGGCCAGCCGGTGCCGTCGGCGGAAGACGTTCCCGGTCAGGTCGCCAGCCAGATCGAGCGGTTCTCGTTCCGCAACCAAGTCCAGGAGCGTCGGTTCTACAGTCTGGTTGCCAACATGCGCTGTCTCGACAACCCGGACCTCTCTCTGCTTGAATCGACAGCGCCACGCTCCGACGAAATGCGAATGGCGGTCTTCAGGATGCTTCAGGACGACCGCGCTGACTTTGAGATCCGCCTGACCATGGTTGATATCTATGGCGAAGACGTGCTCTACCAATCCGCTTTCCCGGGCCACCGCCTTCTGCTGAATTACGGCCCTATCATCCTGCTGGTTGTAGGACTGATTGCCGCATTCGTTGTCAGCATGAGACGGCGTCGCCCGGCCACATAACCCGAATTCCGGCACTGCCGAACCCCATGGAGAACACTCGCTTCATGACCCAGAAACACGCCAAACTGCTTTTCGCGAGCCTTTTTGCGCTGTCCGCGGCCTGGACTTTGCCGAGCCTGGTGCCAGAAGCCATCGCCCAGGCCGATGAGCGTCAAAGTCATCCGGTCGAACAGGACAACGCTGACAATGCCGCGGTCTCGCCGCAGCGCGGACGGATGGGCCAGATGGTCACGCCCATCGAGATCCTGCCCTTCAGCAGCCCGACCGAAGAGCGCCGATTCCGGTCGCTGATCAGCGAGATGCGCTGTACGGTCTGCCAGAACGAGTCTCTGGTCGAATCTACCGCGCCGCTGGCGCGCGACAAGCGCATGCTGGTGCTGCGGTTCCTGCAGGAGGGACACAGTGACGCCGAAATCCGCCAGTTCATGGTCGACCGGTACGGGAATTTCGTGCTGTACCGGCCACCGTTCACCAGCCACACCTTGCTGCTCTGGGTCGGACCGATCCTGCTGATGCTGATTGGTGTGATCACAGCGTTCGTCATCATCAACAAGAGGCGCCAGGCTCTCCAATGACACCCACTTTTCTGATTGTCGCCGCCGGGGCGGTCATTCTGGCCGTCCTATTCGTGTTGCTGCCGCTGCTGCGCAGTTCCAATCCAGAGCATGCCCAGGTCCAGCGGCAGATCGAAGCCCTCGACGACCTGATCGATGAGCTGGACCCCGCTGACTACGCCAAGCGACGCAAGGCCCTGCGCGCACGTCTGGAAAGCATGGGCGGTCAGCGGAAGGCTGGTCTGGGGCTGATTGTGGCGCTGGCGCTGATCGTGCCAATCGGCACCATCTTTTTTTACAACACGGTCGGCGAGCCACAAGGGCTGACTCCGGGTGATGCACCGGTCACCCAGCTGCGCAATGAATTGATCGGCATCTCCAACAGCATTGCCCGCAACCCCGACGACCCCGAGCAGTGGACACGGATGGCTGTTGCCTACAAGAACATGCAGGAATTCGGCGCCGCCGCACACGCCTTCCGTCGCGCTCTGTACGTGGATGATCGCAATCCTTTCGTCAAGGTCGAACTGGCCGAGACCCTGATGTTCATGGGCCGGCCATCCGGACCGGCCAGCGAAGTGCAGCAGTTGCTGACCGACGCACTCAGCGTCGACGAAAACCATCAGAAAGCCCTGTGGTTGATGGGCATCAGCGCGTCCCAGGCCGGCAATCATGACCTCGCGATTGCCTGGTGGGAGCGCCTGCTGCCGCAGCTGGATCCGGGCTCATCCGTCTACAACTCGATCCGCGGGCAGATTGCCCAAGCCCGAATCGAGCTCGGACAGGACCCCGGCGAGATCCCCACGCCGCGCTCGGCCCCACCTCTGCGTCCTGGTCAGGACACGCTTCCGCCGGGACACCCGCCAATGGAAGATGAGGAACCGCGCCAGCCGCGAATGGCCGGACCGCTGGCACCCGGCGCGCAGCCGCCACCGGATCATCCGACCAGCGGCTCTCCGCAACCGCGACCGGGTCCAGTCGACCCCGACGCTGCGCTGCCGCCAGGGCACCCGCCGATGCAAGCCCAGGCACCGGAACCTCAGCCCGAACCACCTGCTGTCGCGGAGACTGCCCCGAGCTTCCGTGTGGAAGTTGACATCGAACCTGACCTGGTCAATGGACTGAGCGGCAGCGAAGCGGTGTTTGTCGTCGCCCGCGCCGCGAGCGGTCCGCCGACACCGCTGGCCGTTCGCCGCATGACCGTCAATGACCTCCCGGCCCGGTTCGGGTTGAGCGACAACGACGCCATGGTCGAGGGCATGAACCTCTCTGCATTCCCGGAAATTGTTGTCACCGCCAGGGTTTCCATGACCGGAGACGTCACGCCGCAAAGTGGTGACCTGCAGGGTTCCAGCGGCGCCGTGTCCATTCTGAACGAGCCCGGCACCCGGATCTCAATCTCAGAGCGCCTGTAACTCCTCTACAAGTCTCACGGAACCGCCGTCCCTGGCCGGTTCCGGGAAACTTGGTCTACTCGGTCTGGTGCGAGATCGCGCAGTGTGACGTTTTTGTTACACTACGGCCCTTCTGATCATCCGCACCGGCCGTGAATCCCAACAGCCACATCTCACGCATTTTCGGCCGCTCGCCGGTTGAGCCGCTGCAGAAGCACTTCACCAAAGTCGCGAAATGCACGCGCAAGCTGCCCAAGTTCTTCAAGGCGACTTTTGCCGGCGACTGGGACAAGGCGGCACAGCAGCGGGAGAAAATCGTCCTTCTTGAAGACGCCGCCGACACCCTCAAGCGCGAGTTTCGCCTGGGGTTACCGCGCAGCCTGTTCATGCCGGTGAATCGATCCGATGTGCTGGAAATGATCTCCCGCCAGGATCGGATCGCCAATCGCAGCAAGGACATCTCCGGACTGGTCGTTGGCCGCCGCCTGGCCATGCCCGAGGCAATCCAGAACAGCTATATGGCTCTGCTTCACCGCAGCATTGACGCCGTGGAGCAGGCCCGACGCTCGGTCCAGGAACTCGACGATCTGTTCAATTCGGGTTTTCGCGGAGCTGGCGCCGAACATGTCGTTGACATGACCGACGAACTCAGCGATATCGAGGACGACAGCGATGCCCTGCAGATCGAAGTGCGGGCGCAGTTATTCCAGATCGAAGATCAGTTGGCACCAGTCAACGTCATGTTTTTGTACAGAATCTTCGACCTGACCGGTGATTTGGGCAATATTGCCCAGCGCGTGGGCTCGCGCCTGCACCTGATGATTGCCCGCTAAAGTTTAGCGGCCCAATCGGGAGGGAGGCTCGGACCGATGGAACTGGCAATCCTGTTCATTACGCTGGCCGCTTTGTTCGGTCTGTTCATGGCCTGGGGCATCGGTGCCAACGACGTGGCCAATGCCATGGCACCCTCGGTCGGCTCCAAGGCCATCACCATCAAGCAGGCCATTCTGATCGCGGCGGTGTTCGAGTTTGCCGGGGCGGTGCTGGCCGGCGGCGGCGTGACCAGCACCATCCGCCGCGGCATTGTTGATTCATCCCTGCTCTCAGGCCAGCCGGAACTGCTGGTATTCGGCATGCTGTCGGCCCTGCTGGCAGCCGGCGTTTGGCTGCTGATCGCCTCTCGCTTCGGCTGGCCGGTCTCGACCACCCACACTATCATCGGGGCCGTGGTCGGCTTTGCCGCCATCGGCATCGGCGTGCATGCCGTGCAATGGCCAATGGTGGGACGCATCGCCCTGAGCTGGATTGTATCGCCCATGCTCGCCGGGGCCATCGCGTGGACCCTGTTTCGCAGCGTACAGCTCCTGATTCTGGAGCGGGCCGACCCGCTGCTGCATGCACGCCGCTATGTGCCCGGCTATATATTCCTGACCGGTTTTTTCATGACCCTGGTGACGGTCATGAAAGGGCTGGAGCATATTGGCATCGACATTTCCACCGGACAGGCCTATGTCCTTGCCATTGCCTTTGGCCTCGTAGTGGCGGCCATCGGCACGGTGTTCATCCGGCGCATTCCCTACCAGGAGCCGGAGAAAAAGGATTTCCACTTTGTCGCCGTGGAGAGAATCTTCGGCGTCCTGATGGTGGTTACCGCCTGCGCCATGGCGTTTGCCCACGGGTCCAACGATGTGGCTAACGCCGTCGGCCCGGTCGCAGCCGTGGTTAGTGTAGCCCGCAGCGGTGATGTGACCCAGGAAGCCATCGTGCCTATCTGGATTCTGGTGCTGGGCGGCGTTGGAATCGTCCTCGGTCTGGCGACCTATGGCCACCGCGTGATCGCCACCGTGGGACAGAACATCACCGCGCTCACGCCCAGCCGTGGCTTTGCCGCCGGCCTGGCCGCAGCCGCCACCATCGTGATGGCCTCCGGCACCGGCCTGCCGATTTCGACCACGCACACCGTCGTCGGCGCCATTCTCGGCGTCGGCCTGGCCCGCGGCATCGCCGCGATCAACCTGCGCGTGGTCGGGTCGATCTTCATGAGTTGGGTCATTACCGTCCCGGCCGGCGCGATCCTGTCGGTACTGTTTTTTGTCCTGCTGCGCTGGATACTGGGGTAGCGTGCGACCCGGCCAATCAGCTTTCCCAGCGTGACGCCAGTTCATGGCGCCTGATCTTGGCGTTGTGACGAATATCGACCGGGAAAGACGTGCTGACCTCGACCCGCTCGATGCCGAACGGCGCGATACGCTCCCGAACGAGCGGCAGCAACTGCTGCGAGTCAACGCCCGGATCGGGTTCGATGACCACCATGGGGCGCTGCGCACCCGGCTCGCCCAGGCCAACCAGCGCGCTGCGATAGACGCCTTCAATGGCATTGACCGGGCCCTCGATGCACTCGGTATAGAACTCACCATCAGGCGTGCGCACCCGCTCTGATTTGCGCCCGCAAAACCACAGTCGGCCCTGTTCGTCCTGCCAGCCGAGATCACCCATGCGATGCCAGATCCGGCCCTGTGCATCGGTCATCTTGGCTGCACGCGTCTGCGCCTCGCGCTCCCAGTAGGTGTCCGTCACGGTCGGGCCGGCGACGCAGATTTCGCCAACCTCTCCCGCCTGGACATCCAGCGCCTGTTCGGCCAGGTCAATGGCGTTGTCAGTAATCGCAATAACGCGGACCTCGTTGGCCGCCAGCGGCTTGCCGACACAGATCCCCTTGCCGGCTCGGTTTCCGGCCGATAATCCACCGCTCAACTCACGCCCGCTGATTGTCGCGACAGGCAGGCATTCCGTGGCGCCATAGGGCGTGTGGATATCAGCGTGCTCACCCAGCGCCCGATGCACCCGATCGATCACCTTGGCATGCACCGGAGCGCCGGCCGACAGCACTCGCTTCAGGCCTGGAAGGCGAATCTTTTCCTGGTCCAGGTAGCGGGTCAGGGTGTTCATCAGCGCTGGAGAGCCGAACAGGTTGGTCACCGAGTACTCCCGGATCAAGCTGACCAGCATGGCCGGATCCACCCGCGCCGGACGGGTAAAGTCCATGGGTGGAATGACGGTCGTCATCCCCAGGGCCGGGTCAAACAGGGCGAAAGGGGGAAACGTCGGCAGGTCCACTTCACCGGGCTTGATGCTGTAGCTGTCGCGCACCAGATCAACCTGCGCGGCGAAATGGCGCTGGCGGTAGACGACACCCTTGGGGATTCCGGTCGATCCTGAAGTGAACAGAATCGCCGCCGGGTCCTCGGGTTTGACCTCGGGCGGCGCAAAGTCCTGTGCTGAGGTCGCGGCGAGGTCCTTGTAACGTGCGCCGCCCCAGAACAAGCGCGGGCCAACCGTGATCAGCCGCTGGATATGACCGCGCCCCCAGCCCAGTACCAGGCGGGCGAGATGGGCTTTGGTGATGCCCAGAAACACCTCCGGTCGCGCCTCGCCAAGACAGGTTTTCAGTGGTTTGATGCCAATACCCGGATCGACCAGCACCGGCACCGCGCCCGCCTTGAACAAAGCAAAAAACAAGGCGAAGAACTCAAGCGAGGGCGGCACCATGAACGCCACCCGCATCCCCGGCCGGACCCCTTCGGCCGCCAGACCGGCTGCCAGACGGGTCGAGAGCTCATCCAGCTCGCGGTAGGTGAAGCGACGGTCGGCCCAGCCCCTGCTGGTGCGCTTGCGCGGGATGATCAGGGCCAGACCATCGGGTTGCGTCGTGGCCTGGCGGGTCAGTGCCTGGGCAATGTTCATAATGCTCCGGGTCCTTCCGAACCAATCAAAAGGACGGGACCAACAGCTTGGTCAGGCGAAAAACCGACGGGCCAGCGCGATGATCCGATCGGCTGCATCCTCAAGCACGTAATGCCCCGCATCCTCGTAGTAGTCGACCGGCGCATCTGGCAGCTTTTCGCGCCAGACCGCCAGAACGTCGTCGTTGAACACGAAATCCTTCGCGCCCCAGGCAAACTGGAGCGGCTTGTCGGCCAGCTTCGAAAGACCGGCCTCTGTCTCGGCCAGGACTGCCCAGGCCGGGTCAGCCTCGCTCAAAGGGATATCCTGCACGAAACGCAGGGTCGCCAGGCGGTTGGCCGGATCACCTTGATAGGGGGCGACCAGACCACGAGCGACGTCGCCATCAAGCGACTTGACCGTTGCCATCTTCACCGCCAGGCCGGAAAAGGCGTTGAAATGCTGAATCAGAAAACTGCCCAGGCGCGTGCGCGCAAATTTCAGTGACCGCGGCAGGGATTTATCGGGCGGAATATTGAATGCCCAGGTATTGAGCACCAGCACCCGACGCACCCGCTCGGGATGGCGCACCGCCCACGACAGGCCAATCGCCCCACCCCAGTCATGGACGACCAGGTCGACCGCACGCTCGGGCTCGACCTCATCCATCCACGCGGAGAAATCGTCCAGGCGGCTTTGCAGGGTGTAGCGATACGCTGCATCATCCGGCCGGTCCGACAGCCCCATGCCGACATGATCCGGCACCAGACAACGGCTGTGCTCGGACAATGCCTGCACCAGCTGACGGTAGTAGAACGACCAGGTCGGATTGCCGTGAACCATGATCACGGGCTGTCCATCGACCGGCCCTTCGTCGAGATAATGGAGCTTGTGCCCGGAGGCAAGTTCGAAGAAATTCGATTCAAACGGGTACAGCGGCGAGGAAAACATCGGTAACGGTTTCCGGTTTACGGATTCCGGAGTGGCTCTAGCCGGGTTGCTTACCAAACCACTTCGGACATCGCGCAATTCAAGCCCGAACCGATCCCCATCAGCGCAATCTTGTCGCCGCGGCGCACATTGCCGTTATCGACGATATTGGCCAGCACCGTCGGGATGGACGCTGGGCCGATGTTACCCAGCCGCGGAAAAATCCTGTGCACCGTGTCGGGATTGGCCCCGAAAGCTCGGATAAAAGACTCTGTGTGAGCCTTGGAGACCTGATGGATCACGACATGATCCAGTTCCTGCACCACCCAACCGAGCACCGTGCGCGCGGCCGAGAAGGTCACGCTGGCCAACTTCATGCCCTCGATCAGCAGCGTCTTGGTATCGGTCCACATCTGGTGATTCCAGCCGCGGCACAGCATGTTGAACTGCGTCGCCGCCCGCGCCACGCCGCCGCGATACTGGTGCCCGTCCGGCTCCAGATCGCCGCGCGACATCACCATGGCCGCAGAACCCGAACCCAGCGTCAGGCTGGCAAACTCGGCCTTGAACTGCTTGCGCGTGACCTTGGGTTCCAGCAGCCGGTTGATGGTGTTGTCGTTGATTTCACGGCTGTTTTCACCGTTGACGATAAGGGCGTAATCGATTTCGCCGCGCTGCAGCATCTGCCCGGCAATGTTCATCCCGTTGACGAAAGCCAGGCAGGCATTACCCACATCGAAGCTCTCGCAGGTGTCAGCCAGCTTGAGGTTGCCGTGCACCAGGCAGGCCGTTGACGGCTCAAGATAGTCGCGCGAGACTGACGTGTTGATGAGGATGCCGACCTGCTTGGGATCAATATCTGCTCTTCGCAGGGCCTCGCGGGCGGCCAGGGTCGCCCCGTCTGATGGCTGCATGCCGACATCCCAGAAGCGCCGTTCGTGAATGCCGGCCAGGTCGATCAGGGGATTACCCGGCACGCTGAGCCTTTTCAGGGTCGGCGCCAGACGGTCCGCGACCTCCTCACTGG
>SKIE01000041.1 GCA_007116585.1 Wenzhouxiangella sp.
GGCTCGCCCCAGTCCGTATCCAGTACGTACTCCTCGCCCGCCTGAAACAGGTTCAGCGCACCGGTCCCTGCAATCAGGCCCAGATCGGTCACAGCAACTCCTCGGTATCGGGCAGTGCCCAGATCTCGTCAAGCTGCCGCCAGTAGCCGTTCCAGTCCATGCCGCAGCCGAAAACGTAGCGATCGGGCACACGCAGCGCCGCATCATCCACCCAGTCCCGGGCCAGACCGCGATCGTGATCCTTGAGCGTGAGTACTGCAGTGCAGACTTCTGCCGCACCCTCCTCCAGCAGGCGGCCACGCACGGCATCCATGGTGTGGCCTTCATCGAAGATGTCATCGACCAGAATCACGCTGCCGTGCACATTGTTCGGCCAGCGCACCCAGTCCAGCGTGCCGCCCACGGTCCGGTCGCGGTAGCGCGTGGCATAGACGTGGTCGATGCGAAACGGAAACCGCAGACGCCGCGACAGTTGCACGGCGGGATACAGGCCACCGTTCATCAACACCATCAGCGTCACTTCATCGCGACCGGCCAGGCGCTCGGTCAGGCGCTCGGCCTGCCGGTCAAGCGCTGCGCTGACCGTGGCTGAGTCAATCAGTCGCTCGCTGCCGCCGGGCCAACGCTTGTCTGATCCCCGCGTCGTGACCTCAGGCGGGCACATTAGACTGCCGCTCGCTGTGCTCCTGCGCCATCCGTTCAGCCTGCTCGAGCTTGACCGAGCGGGTCGGGAAGGCAATCTCCGCGCCGTGCCCGGCAATGATGTCGCCGATCTTCAGCAGGACATCCTCGCGAACTTCGTGATAGGTCGTCCAGACCGTCGTCCGAGTAAAGCAATACACCATGATATCAAGCGAGTGCGGGCCATAATTATCAAACTGCACCATGGTGGTCTGCGTGGTATCCAGGTCCTCATGGCGCATGATCATGGCGCGGATATCGTCGACCACCGCCTTGACCACGCCCTGGTCATCATAGCGAAGCCCAATATGTTCAAAAATGCGCCGATGGGTCATGCGCGACGGGTTTTCCACCGTGATCGTCGCGAACGTCGCGTTGGGCACATACATCGGCCGCTTGTCGAACTTGCGGATGGTGGTCATGCGCCAGCCAATCTTTTCGACCACGCCTTCGATATCCTGGTCCGGCGAACGCACCCAGTCGCCGACCGAAAACGGCCGATCCATGAACACCATGAAGCCGCCGAAGAAATTGGCCAGCAAGTCGCGTGCGGCCAGGCCCACGGCAATCCCGCCGACACCGCCGGCCGCCAGAAAGCCTGAAATTGGAATTTCGAGAATGCTGAGCACGGTCAGCACCCCGGTCAGAATCACCGCGATGCGCACGATTCGGCCCAGCACGCTGACGGTAGTGATGTCGAAATCCAGGTTGCGTTTGCGCCGCTCGGCCACGTAGGCCTGTTCGAAACCGGTGGTCAACCGGAAGAAGAGCCATGTCGCCGCCAGCACCAGCCCAAGCTGCTGCAGTGCGTTGAGAAAATCGCTGGAAAAGTAGACAAAATCGGTATGCGGCGTCATCACTCTGGCCGCCATGACCAGCCCCTGCCACCAAATCAGCAGCGAGATCGGGCGCTTGCCGGCATAGACGATGGCGTTATCCCAGTGATGACGGGTCTTCTCGGCGTATTTCTCCAGCCGGCCGATGAAGCTGCGATACAGAAACTCCAGCAGCAAGGCGGCCAGGATGATGAGAAACGCCTGCAACACCCAGGCGGGAATGCCGACCAGCCCGCCCAGTTGATCAATGTATTCGGTCATTGATTCGCTCCGCTCAAGGCATCGAGTGATTCGCGCCAGGCCCGAAATTCCGGCACCAGCAGCTGCTCTTCCATACTCATCATTGCACGACCATACAGCGCCTCGAAACGCTTCAGCGTCACGGGCGGCAGATCCAGCGGCGACGCATCCAGCAGCGCACGGACCGAGTCCGGCTTGCAGACGAGCGCCAGATCACAGCCGGCTGCAAAGGCCTGGCCCAGCCGCTGCGCCAGATCACCGGCAGTCGAGGCGCCGACCATGTCAAGATCATCTGAGATCACCAGCCCCTGAAAACCCAGTCGGGAGCGCAACACATCTCCGATCCAGCGTGATGAAAATCCGGCCGGTTCGGCATCAACGCCTGGATAGCAGACATGCGCCATCATCACCGATGCCAGACGATCGGCCAGCGCGTTGAACGGGGCCAGATCCTGCTCCAACTGGTCTTGCTCGCGCGCGTCGGTGACCACGCAGTGATGGGAGTCGGCTGCTACCGAGCCATGACCCGGAAAGTGTTTGCCGCAGGCCGCCATGCCTGCGTCCTTCATGCCAGCCAGATAGAAGCGTCCCAGCTCGATAACGGCCTCGGGATCAGCCCCGAGGGCCCGATCTCCGATCACCTCACTGCCCCGATCCAGATCCAGCACCGGCGCAAAGCTGATATCGACACCCAGGCCCAGCATTTCTGCCGCCATCACCCGGCCATGTCGATAGGCCAGATCGCAGGCCCGATCAGGATGCGAGTCGAACCAACGGCCCAAGGCCGCCAGCGGCGGCAGTCGGGTCAAACCCGATCCGCGGAAGCGCTGGACACGCCCGCCCTCCTGGTCGACTGCGACCAACAGCCTGGGCTGCCTGAGTGCGCGAATATCCGCGATCAGGTCGCTGACCTGGTCCACGGAGGCAAAATTACGGGAAAACAGAATCACGCCGCCGACGCCGGGGTGCAGCAGCAGCTGACGCGTGGCGTCATCCAGGCTCAGGCCGTTGATGCCCACCAGCAGCGGCCCGACACACGTCCCGCTAGTCATGTCGGTATTCGTGTCAGAATTCATGGGCGCTCGAACAAGGCAATGGATTCAACATGAGCAGTGTGCGGGAACATGTCGACAATGCCGGCGCTTTCCAGCGAAAAACCATGCTCCCGCACCAGCACGCCAGCATCCCTGGCCAGCGTGGCCGGATTACACGAGACATAGACCAGCCGCTTGACGCCACTGGCCGAGACGGTCGGCAGCACTTCCAACGCGCCGGAGCGCGGCGGGTCGATCAGCGCGGCATTGAAGCGCGAGCGAAACCAGGGCCGGCCTGAAACGTCTTCGGTCAGATCAGCGACAGCGAAATCGACGTTGTCGATGCCGTTTTTTGCAGCATTCGCCCGGGCCGCGTCGATCAACTCCGGCGCGCCTTCGATGCCGAGCACGTAGCCGGCATGACGGGCCAGCGGCAGACTGAAATTACCCAACCCGCAGAACAGATCAAGCACGCGTTCATCCGGGCCGGGACTGAGCAGCGCCAGAGCGCGGTCGACCATCATCCTGTTGGCCGCGGCGTTGACCTGAACAAAATGCTGCGGATGAAAGTCCAGGCTCAGATCCAGGGCCTCGAATCGATACGACAGCTGATGGTTTTCGGGCCACAGGCGATGGACCGTGTCCGGGCCTTTGGGCTGCAGATAGACCGCAATGTGCTCCCGCTCGGCCCACTGTTTGAGCAACATCAGATCGTCCGTCTCCAGCGGGCGCAGGTGCCGGATCACGATGGCCGAAGCATCGTCACCGCTGGCGGTTTCGATCTGCGGCACCGCATCAGCGACGCTGAGCGACCCCAGCAGCGCCGACAGGCTTTCCAGGCGGTGACTGAAATCCGGATGCAGCACGCGGCAGTGCCCGACATCGGCCACGAAACGGCCCTGCTTCTCCCGAAAGCCGACCAGCACTCGCCCCTTGCCTTCGACCCAGCGCGCGCTCAGACGACTGCGCCTGCGATACAACCAGGGCTCAGCCGCAAGCGGCTCCGACCACTTTTGAGGTGCCACCTCCCCGATCCGTTCCAGGTTGTCGACCAGGCGCTTGTGCTTGAAACGCAGCTGCGCATCGTGATCGAGGTGCTGAAGCGCACAGCCACCACACTGCTCGAACCAGGGGCAAGCCGGCTCGATCCGATCAGGCGAGGCGGTGATGACCTCTTCGCAGATGCCCTCATCGAAACGACGGTTGCGCCCAACCAGGCGGACCCGGACGGTTTCGCCCGGCAGCGCTCCATGGACAAAGATTGCCTTGTCGCCCACCCGTCCCACACCGCGGCCATCGTGGGCCAGGTCGGTCATTTCAGCCAATACCGGCTCAGCCGGCAATTTCCGGCGGCGTCTTCTACTCATTCGAATCTGTAACTCGGAGACCGCGACGTTCCTGCCGCCTCACGGCGGCAGTTTTTTATTTCTGCGTCCAGCTGCCGTCAGAGCGCTGGTAGATCCATCCGGCGCGCGCGTTGGCGATCCACTGACGGGCAAAAGTCTGGCGGATCTCGTCTTCCCATTCGGGTCGACCGTTGGCCACCGCAATCTCGCGATAAACCGCACGCCGGTCAGAGTTTTCTTCACCGATCACCCGCTCGAGATTGCGTCGATCGGCCAGGCCAATCGCGCTGCGATCGCGGATCTCAACCAGGCCATCGTTCGACAGGCCGATCGCGCCAGCGTCATACCAGGCCGCCAGATGTTCGCGATGACGGGCCGCCATGCGCTGCTTGAGTTCCTGGACCTGCGGGGTGTCGATATCGATATTCGGGCTCGCTGCATAAGCCCGGCCCATGAACAGGTCCGACAACTGGAACCCTGTGGCCGGCGGTGGTGGCGGCGCCTGCTCACTGCGGCCATCCTCGCCGAGCACGTCCTGAATGAAGCGATCCGCCGCCCGCTCTGCAGCTGCTTCGGGGAAGTACACGTTGATCGTGACACAGGCGGCCAGGGTCATGACCAGACCGATCAGCATCAGGGAAAGAAATCGTGTCATCGGATTGTGCTCCTGAGAATAAAGACTGCTGTCGCAGCGTTGCACGGTGTTGCCTTTACAGTGCCGCAGACAGCTTGAATGATGCCTGAATAGTGTACGCGATCTACCCCTCGCGGACGCTCGCCAACGCCTGGGCCAGGGTCTTGCAACCGCGCGCGGTGATGCGCGCCTTGACCCCCTTCCGGTTGCCCTCCGGCAGCAAGGCTTCGGTAAAACCCTGCCCCGCCGCTTCGCGCAAACGCTCTTCGCCGTTGTAGACCGGGCGCAGTTCTCCGGCAAGACCAATCTCGCCAAAAGCGACCAGCCCCTTGGGCAACGGCTTCTCGCGCAGAGAGGACTGCAGCGCCAGGGCAATGGCCAGATCGCTGGCGGTTTCGCCCACGCGGATACCGCCAGCCACGTTCACGAACACATCCTGATCGCCCACCTGGATCCCGGCATGCCGGTTCATCACTGCCAGCAACAGGGCCAATCGGTTCTGGTCGATGCCGACGGCTACACGACGCGGGTTGGACAGGGTCGTTGGCGCTACCAGCGCCTGGACTTCGACCATCAGCGGCCGCGTACCCTCGCGCGTGACCAGCACACAACTGCCCGCCGCCGGCGTTTCAGCACCTGATAGAAAAATCGCCGATGGATTGGCGACCGGCTTCAGACCAGTGCCGGTCATGGCAAACACGCCCAGCTCGTTGGCAGCGCCGAAACGGTTCTTGACCGCCCGGATCAGGCGATAGCGGCTGCCCGAGTCCGACTCGAAATACAACACCGCATCGACCATGTGCTCCAGCACGCGCGGGCCGGCCAGCGCACCCTCCTTGGTCACATGGCCGACCAGCACCACGGCACAGCCGGTCTGTTTGGCGAACTGGACCAGGCGCGCCGCGCACTCGCGCACCTGGGCAACGGCGCCGGGCGCGGACTGCAGCGCCTCTGTCCAGACGGTCTGGATCGAATCCACGACCAGAAACGCCGGCGCATGCTTGGCGGCCGTGGCCAGAATCACCTCCAGGCTGGTTTCGGTCAGGCAGTTCAGCCCATCCGGCTCCAGACCCAGGCGCCGCGCCCGCATGGCTACCTGCGCGGCCGACTCTTCGCCCGTGACGTACAGACTGCCGCGCCCGCCGGCCAGCGCCGACTGGGCTTGCAGCAGCAGGGTCGACTTGCCGATGCCGGGATCGCCGCCGAGCAACACCACCGAGCCCGGCACCAGACCGCCGCCGAGCACGCGATCGAGCTCGCTCAAACCCGAAGACAGGCGCTTGCTTGCATCCTCCGGCCGGACCTCGCCCAGATTGACCACTTCGGCCGACGCCGTACCGGCCCAGTTGCCGCGCCGGCTCGAGCCACTGCCCGCGCTGGCCGGGGCCAAGTTCTCCTCAAGCGTGTTCCATGCCCCACAGTCGCCACACTGGCCCGACCATTTGGGGAAGCTGGCGCCGCACTCGCGGCAGGTATAGGTGGTTTTTGCCTTGGCCATTTGCGGTATTTTAGGCTCATGACGCGCAATGAACAGCCCATGATCGGCGAATCGCAGGCATTTCTGGAAGTGCTGGAGCAGGTCTCCAAAGCCGCCGCGATGAGCCGGCCGGTGCTGGTGGTAGGCGAAAGGGGCAGCGGCAAGGAGCTCATCGCAGAGCGGCTGCATTTTCTCTCTCCGCGCTGGGACCAGCCGCTGGTCAAGCTCAATTGTGCGGCCATCAGCGAAAGCCTGCTGGAATCAGAGCTGTTCGGACACGAAGCCGGGGCATTCACCGATGCCACCCAGCGACGCACCGGGCGCTTCGAGGCCGCCGACGGCGGCAGCCTGTTCCTGGACGAACTGCCCAGCACCACCCTGGCGGTCCAGGAGAAGATTCTGCGCGTCATTGAATACGGTCGCTTCGAGCGACTGGGGTCGTCGCGCACACTGCAGGTCGATGTGCGCCTGATCGGGGCGGCCAACGTCGACCTGCCCGAACTGGCGGCCCAGGGCCGCTTTCGCTCCGACCTGCTCGACCGGCTGGCGTTCGACGTGATTACCCTGCCGCCGCTGCGGGCCCGGTCGGCCGATATTCTGCCCCTGGCCGAACATTTCGCCATGCGCATCAGCCGTGAACTGGGCCGCAGCCTGTTCGCCGGCTTCAGCCCACAGGCCACTGAACAACTCCTCAGCCACGCCTGGCCCGGGAACGTGCGCGAACTGCGCAACGTGGTCGAAAGAGCGGTCTACCGGCATGATGAGCCCGCAGAGCCCCTGGATACCCTGAGCTTTGATCCGTTTGAATCACCCTGGCGGCCGCGGCAAGACAAGGCGGAAGCGTCGTCGGAGCAGCCACCGCCGGATCTGCGCGAGCAGCCCATCGATCTGCGCGGATATCTCGACAAGCAGGAAAAGAAACTGGCCGAACAGGCCCTGAGCATCAGCCGTGGCCACAAACAGGCCGCCGAGCGGCTGGGGCTCAGCTATGACCAGTTGCGCGGCATCCTGCGCAAGCACGGGCTGACCGGGCGCTGAACCCTGACCGGGACGCCGCAGTCAGCCGGCGACCTTCAGTCTCCGGCGCGACGCCGGCGGGATCGGCGCACGCTCCGGGTCGGCACCATCCAGAAGGTCGCGCCGATGCCCAACAGCCCGAAGCCCACCACCAGACCAAAAAAGGCTCGGGTATCGGCACCCGGGTTCAGTACCGCGCGTTCGGGCCGCTCCGGGTGATAGTGCACGAGCACAGCCCCACCCGGCACATAATGTACCAGTTCATCGCGTGCCATCTGCTCGGTACGCCCACCGAGCCGGCGGGTGTAAAACAGTCGGTCGCTGGAATAGACCTGCCCATCAAGCTCGTAGCGATATTCAACCCGCACCTGCCAACCACCGCCCGTTCGCGCACCGGCAACCGGTGCGGCCGTCGCCTCAATGACCGTCCCGGACACGGTGGGCCAGTTCAGGCTGTCGTTGCCCGCCCACAGCAGCCTGACCCGATCCTGAATCAAGGCAAGGCCCATGATCACTACCAATACGGCCGCGATACGACGAATTCGTTTCTGGCCTGATCGTTCCAAAAGATGCCTCTGCTTGGTTGAAAGAATGAACTTTTTTTCACACTAGCACGTCAGTATTGCGGTGCTCAGAGTCAAAGACGAATAATGCGCGTTATCAGTGCGAGCAATTTGTGGCTTTTGAGGTACGCTACCGCACGGAGCGTCAGGGCTTGGGTCAAATGAACGAAAAGAACAGCGAAGGCGGCTGCAAGCGGTGCCGCGACAAGGAACCACTTGGCATCGACATCTCGATGGCGTTCCAGCCGATTGTCGAATTACCGAGTGGCCGCATTTTCGCCCACGAAGCCCTGGTGCGGGGCGTCAACGGGGAGCCGGCCGGCGAGGTTTTCAAATACGTCGACGACGACAACCTGTATCAATTCGACCAGACCTGCCGGATCAAGGCCATCGAGCTGGCGGCAAGGATCGGCGTGCAAAGTCACGTGTCGATCAACTTCATGCCCAACGCCGTCTACCAGGCCGAAACCTGCATTCAGCGTACGCTGGAAGCGGCGGATCGCTACGGTTTGCCGCTGGAAAACATCATATTCGAGGTGACCGAGGCCGATCGCGTGCTCGATCGAAATCACCTAAGAAATATCCTCGAGTACTATAAAAAGCGTGGCTTCAAAACGGCGATCGATGACTTTGGTGACGGCTACGCCGGCTTAAACCTGATGGCAGACTTCGTGCCCGACCTGGTCAAGCTGGACATGGGCCTGATTCGCGACATTGACAGCGACAAGCAGCGTCACTTGATCGTGCGCCACATTGTGAGGCTGTGCGAAGAAC
>SKIE01000307.1 GCA_007116585.1 Wenzhouxiangella sp.
CGCCTGCCAGCGCGCCAGCATGTCCGGCTCCCGGGTGCTCAGCGAGGCTTTCATCGGAAAACCGGTCTGCGGCAGGTTGATGGTGTCCTTGTAATCCATGGGCGATCGGCCTGGTGGTTATCTGATTGGAAGAATCAAGCGGATGATTGATTGAGCAGCCGGCGTGCCTGGCGGGCATCTGCATGCATCTGGCGCGTCATTGCATCGAGGTCAGCAAATTTCTCTTCGCCGCGCAGTCGCGCGATGAATTGGATCTCGAGGCGCTGGCCATACAGGTTGCCATCGTAATCGAACAGATGGGCTTCGAGCAGCCACTCGCGGCCGTTGACCGTGGGGCGGCGGCCCAGGTTGGCCACGCCTGGTACCGCATCCAGTGCCGGTCCGTAGACCCGCACCGCAAACACCCCGTGCAGAGCAGGCGGGAACGGCGGTCGCAGGTTCACCGTCGGGAACCCGAGCGAGCGCCCCAGTTGCTGGCCCCGCAGAACCCGGCCGGACAGACTGTAATCACGGCCCAGCAAGGACCGGGCCTGCTCCAGCGCGCCTTCGGCCAGCCGCTCTCTGATCGCGCTGGAAGAGACTTTTTCTTCGCCGGCGCAAACCGGCTCGACCACTTCGACGGTAAACCCGTGCTGCGCGCCAAGATCCTCAAGCAGGTTGACGTCACCGCCTGCCCGAGCGCCGAAACGGAAATCGTGACCGACGACGACATGGCGAGCCGCGGCGGCACCGGCGACCAGCCGGACGGCAAACTCTTCCGGCGGCATGGCGGCAAAACGATGCGAAAACCGGGGCATGAAAACCCGCCTGATTCCGTAATGGCGCGCCCAGCGCAGGCGATCGGCCACGCCCATCAGGCGAGCGGGCGGCCGATCGGGACGAAACAGCGCCATTGGCAGGGGTTCAAAGCACATCAGCGCAGGCATCAGGTCCGGCGCGCGAGCGACCACCCGCTCAATCAGCGCCTGATGGCCGCGATGCAGGCCATCAAAATTGCCGATCGCCAGCGCTGTGGGAAACGCTCCAGTCTGGCTCGGGGAAAGAGTGCGGATCAGGTCCATATAGAGCGCAAAATTCTACCGGCTTTCCTGACCCGCCACCGTTCAATTTTCGGCCGCATGCGTTTCAGGCAGGCCGGGCCAGATGCCGGGGACGCAAGCCCAGCGCGAAGACCACCAGCCCATAGCTGGTCGCGCCGATCAGAACACCGCCGCTCAACCACAGCGCGCGGCCGGCGGCGTTGAGACCGGCCAGGACATCGATCGGCGGCACGAACCAGACAATCACGGCAGCCATGACCAGGCAGGCCGGGCCGACCCGGGCCAGATCCGACCACGGCATGCGCGGGGTCAATCCGACCGGCGCAAGGTTGCGCCACAACAGGCCGGCGTTCAGCCAGGCCGAGCTGCTCGAAGCCAGCGCCAGGGCCACATGCGCGCCCGGGTGGGCGGCCAGGGTTGGCATCAGCCCGGCACTGAAGTCCCCGCCGGCCAGGTGATAGGTGAGCATCAGCACAAATACGACGTTCAACACCATGTTGGTCAGCAGGGCCATGACCGCAATACGCACCGGCGTGCTCGTATCCTGGCGCGAAAAGTAAGCCGGGGCGAGGATTTTCACCCCAATGAAGGCCGGCAGGCCCAGGCAGTACACCATCAGGGCCAGCGCTGCCATGCGCACATCGTCCAGGCTGAACGCGCCATAGTGGAACAGGCTCAGCGTCACGGTTTCGGCCAGCACGCCCAACCCTACGGCCGCCGGCAAACCAATCACCAGGCCGAGCAGCACGGCCCAGTTGAGCGTGGCCCGAAACCGATCGGGCCGCCCCTTGGCGTGCAGCGCCGCCAGGCTGGGGAGAATCACCGTGGAGAGCGCAACACCGAACAGACCGAGCGGAAACTCCATCAGACGATCCGCGTAATACAACCAGGTCAGGCTGCCTGAAATCAGCAGCGAGGCAATCAGGACATCGAGCAGCAGGTTGATCTGAGCCACCGACGACCCGAACAGGGTCGGGATCATCAGGCGCAGGATTCGGCGCACGCCCGGGTGCGCGAAGCCCCATCGGGGCCTAGGCAGGACGCCGTGGCGAGCCAGCAAGGGCACCTGCACCACCAGCTGCAGAATGCCGGCAACGAGCACGCCCCAGGCCAGCGCCTTGACCGGCTCGTCGAAGAAACCACTGAAACCAAGCGCGGCGGCGATCAAGGACAGGTTGAGCAGCGCCGGGGTCAGCGCCGGCAGCGCGAATCGTCCCAGCGTGTTGAGGATGCCGCCGGCCAGCGCGGTCAGCGCGATGAACAGCAAATAGGGGAAAGTCACCCGAAGCATCTCGGCGGCCAACGCCAGCTGCTCCGGCTCAGCCATGAAGCCGGGCGCAAACACACGAATCACCCACGGCGCTGCAGCCACACCCAGGGCGGTGATCACCAGCAGCACGGCCAGCATGGCACCGGCCGTGGCGTCGATCAGCGACTTCAGCGCTGCCTCATCGCCACGCTCCCGGTACTCGGCCAGCACCGGGACGAAGGCCAGCGAGAAAGAGCCTTCGGCGAACAGGCGACGCAGAAAGTTGGGGATCTTGAACGCAACGAAGAACGCATCGGTCGCGGCACTGGCGCCGAAGGCGCGGGCCAGCACGACATCGCGCACGAAACCCAGCACCCGCGAGATCAGGGTCATCGCACCGAAGTTGAACGTGGACCGCAGCAGACTCACGACGGCGGCCGGCGCAACAGCCGCCGTCGGTCTTGACTAGGCCTCAATTCCATCAGACAATACTCTGCTTATCTTTTTTCAGTCATTCAGGAGTATTACGTGGCCAACAGCGTCTCTGCCCGCAAGCGGGCCCGACAGGCCGAACGGCACCGCCAGCGCAACGCCTCTCTGCGCTCGCACGTCCGGACCCGGATCAAACGCGTCCTTCGTGCCATTGAATCTGGCGACAAGGCAGCAGCCGAGGCCGCGTACCAGGCCGCCGTTCCCGCTATCGACCGTTCAGTTTCCAAAGGCATTATGCACGCCAACAAGGCGGCCCGGCACAAGTCCAGGCTGAACCAGCATCTTCGCGGCATGACGGGTTAACCTCTGATTTCATGCGGCCGGACGCTTGACCCCGGCCGCTGGCGGCCTACTCGCTCTCTCGTCACCCCTGCTCGCAGCACCAGTGCAGCCCGTTTCGCTTTGACCGTGACTGTCAAGCGAGTAATATGGACGCACAACTTCAACGTGTGCATGACGTCATGAGCAACCCGATCCTGGTTGGTATCGACGGCTCACCGCAGGGCGACAAGGCATTCAGCCATGCGCTGAACCTCGCTCATCAAGCAGATGCCGCGCTGCATGCCTGCGCCGTGGTCTATGGTGCCGATATCGAAATGGCCGAAGCGTCCGAACGCGAAGCACTGGTTGAGCGCCGGCGCAGCCGGCTGCATCAGCATATTGACCGACTGGCTGCACAAGCCGCCGACACCGGCACGACCGTGCACACCCACGTTCTGGAAGGCCAGCCAGTGGAGCAGTTATTGGGCCTGGCCAGCCAGCTGCAGATAGGACATATCGTGGTCGGCCACCGCAGCAAGGGGCTGTTTGAGCAGTTGCTGATGGGATCGGTGGCCAAGCGAGTGGTCGACTTTGCCCGCTGCAACGTTACTGTGGTGCGCTGACAGTTGAAACCTCTCGATAGCGCCGGTACAGCGTTCGCACTCTGCGCACATACTCCTGCGTCTCAGGAAACGGCGGCACCCCGTCGTGCCTGAGCACGGCATTCTCGCCGGCGTTGTAGGCTGCCAGAACTCGCACCAGGTCATTGTCAAAACGCTCTGACAGCCACGCCAGATAAGCGGCACCACCGCTGATGTTGTCGACCGGATCAAACACATCGGCAACGCCAAAACGTCTTGCCGTGTCTGGCATCAACTGCATCAAGCCCTGAGCACCGGCATGCGAGACCGCACCGGTCTCAAACCAGGATTCGGCGTGCATGACCGCGCGGATCAGAGCCGCATCAACGCCGAAAACCTCGCTGGCCACATCGATTTCGGCGGCAAAGCGTCCGTTGAACAGGGGCGTTCGCTCCCAGTCCACGCCGGTCCGACAGGTGCCATAGCAGCCCAGGTTGCGGACCTGGTAGCGGGTTTGATCGGGCTTGCGATCGGTGAACACGGTAATACCGTTTTCATCGACATAGGTGTAGATCTGGGCCTGTAGCGTCGCTAGCGGCATCAACACCACCAACAGCAGACACCAGCCCAACCGGCCCATGGCAGGCTAAAAGCCGCCGGTGACGGACAGGCCACCGTCGGCGGTCAACACCTGCCCGGACAACCAGCCGGCGTCCGGCCCACATAGAAAAGCGATGACGCGCGCAATGTCGGAGGGTTCGGCCAGGCGCCGCAACGGCGTGGTGGTTTCGAAGTACTTGACCATGCGATCGTCGGCCAGTAAAGCGCGGGCAAAATCAGTCTTGACCAGACCGGGGGCCACGGCATTGACCCGGATGTTGTCCTCGCCCAGCTCCAGCGCCAGATTACGGACCAGCTGATTCTCGGCGGCTTTTGACATGCCGTAAACACCGATCATCTTGTTGCCGAACTGGCCGGCGATGGAAGACACGAGCACGACAGCGCCTCCGCCGGCAGCCTTGAGATGCGGTCGGGCGACGTGCGCCAGCCGCATGGAGCTGAACACGTTGTTACGCATGATGACATCAAACGCCTGCTGATCGACTTGGTCTGACGAGCCGTAGACCGGATTGCTGGCCGCATTCATGACCACGGCATCCACGCGCCCGAAGTGCTCCACGCCACCGGCCACCAAGGACTCCAGCTGTTCCTGATGGCCGATATGACAGGGGATTGCCACAGCCTGCCCGCCTTGTTCACGGATTGATGCAGCCACCGGCTCACAGCTATCCGTCGACCGGCTGGATACCACGACGCGGTAACCCCGCCGGGCCAGCAACTCTGCCGAAGCCCGGCCAATGCCGCGGCTCGACCCCGTAATGATGACAACCGGTTCGCTCACTCGATCTTCCTTTGTGATGGATCAGGCCAGCGTCTGCAGGCCCTGTTCGGCCAGATGGACAACGCAATTCAAGCGCTCGATTTCCCAGCGCTCGGCGTCGACCCAGTTCAGTTCAGTCACAGACGCATTGTACAAGCTGACGTTGCATTGCCGCTGCCACTCCAGGCCGTAACCACACAGTGCAGCGACCAGCGTGCTGATGACGCCGGCTGACGTGACAACCACCACCGGCCGCCCCCGCTTGAGGTGCCGCTGCCAGACCGGGACTGCACGACCAACCCGCTCACTGAACGCCTTCCAGCTGCCGTTGCCGGGATCGCGCAGGCCGCCCTCCTGCCAAGTTGCAAGCACGGTCGGGAACCAGGCCATGAAGGTTTCAAGAAACCGGACCGGATTGTCAAAGGCGCTGTCCGGTGGCGGCCGCAGGCCCAGCGTGTCGGCCTGCTCGCGCGCCGATCGGAGCAGGTGATCAACCCGGTACTCGTTGAGGCAGGGATCAATGTGCACAACGCCGGTCGCGGCCAGTGAGCCCAACGTCTGGCGATGACGCCGGAGCGCACCGCTCCACACCGGCCAGGCCCGTTCGCGGACCAGGGCCATCCTCTGCCCGAGCAGCGCAGCCTGCGTTTTACCCGTCGGCGAAAGGCGGTCGTAATCATCCGTGCCCAGCATGCCTTGAGCATGCCGCAGCAGGATCAGGCGCCCCTTGCAGGAGTCGGCGTCAGATTGCGCAGCTGCCACCACGACGGGCCAGATACTGCTGGTGGTAGTCTTCAGCGACCCAGAAGGTCGCCGCCGGTTCAATGCGCGTGGCGATAGGGCCCGGGAAACGTCCAGCAGCATCCAGCTCAGCCAGCACCCGCTCGGCCACGGCTTGCTGCTCGGGGTCGTGGTAGAAAATCACCGATCGGTACTGACTGCCCACGTCGGGCCCCTGTCGATTGACCTGTGTGGGATCGTGCAGGGCAAAAAAAGCCCGGACCAGACGCTCGTATTCGACCGCATCCGGATCGAATTCCACCTGCACTACCTCAACATGGCCCGTCTGGTCCGTGCAGACCTGCTCATAGCTGGGCTCTTCGACATGTCCGCCCATGTAGCCCACGCGCGCGTCCCGGACCCCCGACACCTGACGCAGGCGCGCCTCTACTCCCCAGAAACAACCGGCACCGAACGTGGCTCGACTGGTCATCGCACTCCTCCTGATCACGCATTGACACCGCCCAGATGGTACCCGAGTCCAGTCCCGGATCGTGCGAAGATCACCCTCTGACTGAACACCTGCGATTGAACCGCATGACAATGCCCGACAGCTTTCTCTGGCACGACTACGAAACCTTTGGCGCCGACTCACGCCGCGACCGCCCGGCCCAGTTTGCCGCTCTGCGCACCAATGCCGAACTGGAACCGATTGACGAACCGGTCATGCTGTACTGCAAACCGGCGACGGATCTTCTGCCCCAGCCCGATGCCTGCCTGATTACGGGCATCACGCCGCAAAAAGCGCTGCGGGACGGCGTGCCGGAAAATGAGTTTGCCGCCACCATCGCCGACTTGATGGCCCAACCCGGCACCTGCAGCGTCGGCTATAACAGCCTGCGATTCGATGATGAGTTCACCCGGCACCTGTTCTGGCGCAATTTCCTTGATCCGTATGCTCGCGAGTACGCCGGAGGCAACAGCCGCTTCGACCTGATCGACCTGGCCCGCATGATGCGCGCTTTGCGACCCGAAGGACTGGACTGGGCCGATCGTGAGGACGGCACCCCCAGCTTCCGGCTCGAACATCTGGCGGCGGCCAACGGGCTTGACACCAGTCATGCTCACGACGCCATGGCCGACGTCAACGCCACGCTGGGACTGGCAAGGCGAATGCGCAGCGCTCAACCACGGCTGTGGCAGTGGGCCCTGCGCCTGCGCCGGCGTGATGTGGTCAGCGAACTGCTCACGGCTCACCAGCCGCTGCTGCATACCAGTGCCCGCCTGCCTGCGCGACACTGCGCCACCGCTGCCGTGCTGCCCATCGCTGAGCATCCGCTGATCCGGTCGCAGTGGTTGGTGTGGAATCTACGCGAAGACCCGGCACCCTTTTTCGGAATGGACGTCGAAGACCTGTCCGACCGCCTCTGGACCCCGGCGGCTGATCTGCCCGAAGGTCAGCAGCGCCTGCCGGTCAAACTGGTGCGCAGCAATCGCTGCCCCATGCTGGCGCCGATGAGCGTTCTCACGCCCAAAGTTGAAGCGCGCCTGGAACTCGACCGTGCCGCCATTGACGCTCACGCGGCTGCCATTTGGCAACAGCCGGCCTTCATCGAGCGGCTACAGGCCGTGTTCGAGCGACCCGCCGGCGCGGCAATCGACCCGGAACTGGATCTTTACGGTGGCTTCGTCCGCGGGCCCGACGTCACTTTGCGCGAGCGGGTTCGGAGCCTGTCCCCGGAACAGCTGCAGGCCCTCAACAATCCATTCGAAGACCACCGCCTCAATGAATTGCTGTTCCGCTATCGGGCCCGGCTATGGCCGGCGCTGTTAACGGACGAGGAGCAAGCACGCTGGCAGGATTATCGTCGCCGCCGGCTGATCGACGACCCCGATCTGGCGAGCATCCGGCTCGACGACTACAAGCGACGCATCGCCGAGCTGTTCGAGCATCAACCCGATCATCGCACCCTCCTGGAAGACCTCGCACAATGGCCGCAGGAAATCGGTGCTGACGCGCTCCGCCAACCTTGATTCAAGCACTTAAATCGGATTGATAAGGAATCATCTGTGCTTGTTATGCACAACTGCCTGATTTATCGTTTGACGGGTCACTCACACTCCAGCGTCTCGCGCAACGACCCCAAGACGCTCGTAACGATCTGATAATCAGACTTTTTTCGGTTTGGTCATTTTTTGACCAAAATGAGGAGACGTGCTCGCCATGCCGGATGGCCGCGCTTCTTTCACAACCTTATCCACAGCTTGTGTGGATAACATTGGCGCGCTCAGCACAGCGGCATGGCGGCGGGCCGCGCAGACTCGTCCGGCGCGCCCTGAGACCACAAGCAGTCCAGCGTCATCTGGGCCCCGGGCTGCGCCTGGCCAGCGCCAGTCGAGCCGGCGCGGGTCTCGGCCAGCGATGCGCGAACCAGACGATCACTGCGCGGCGAAACAAACTCCACCACGCTGCCGTCATCGAACCGCATCATCAAAACCACCGGCGGCTCACCCGACCGGCCAGGACGGGCAATGACTCCGGCGATGGTCCGACCGACGATCTGATCACGAAATTGACGGGATCCGGCGTTTGGCTTCATCAGAAATCTCCTTGGGCAAACAGCTTTTCTTGAACGACAAGGCCATTTCACCACTCGCCGTTCTCAAAACCTGAGAAGCGATTTCCTGCACAACGGTGAGACTTTTTCCTACAAATCGCCGGTGCGAATTGCGACTGCGCTTCCGGCGCGTGATTTCTATTCTGTTGTCAACGCTGGATTGGACATCCGGCGGACCTCGAAAAAACCTGTTCAAGACAACTTGTAGAAGGAGATACAACCATGACCATGATCAAAAACACCCTC
>SKIE01000195.1 GCA_007116585.1 Wenzhouxiangella sp.
ATCTTCTTGCGCAGGTAGGCAAACGACTCGCTGGGCAAATGGCAGTCGCGGCAGTGCACGTGGATGCCGGCCGCGTTGTTGCCGTGGGGGGATTCCCGGACCTCATCGAGCAGGGAATGATTGCTGTGACAGGTCATGCAGAACTCGTCGGTGCTGGTCGCATGCAGGGTGACCTGCCCGGTCCAGAAGGAGATCGCCCCAAGCACCGCGCCGATGACGACGAGCGTGAAGATGGACAGGGTGGCACTGGGTTTGAAAATCGCTCGCCAGTTCATGATGTCAGGGGGCTCTCCGATTCAAATGGATAGATTCAAATAAACAAACAGGCCGGGCCACCCGGCCAGATACGCAGTACGGGCCGCCAGTGATCCACCAGCGGCCCGCACCCAGGTCAGGCATCAGTCAGATGCCTGCCTTCAGGCACCGTTGAGTAGTTCCATACCTTCGTTGATCAGCTCTTCAGCCTTGTCCAGCACGCGGTGTGCTTCACCCCAGTTATGGAAGCCATTGCTGTTTTCCACCCAGATGAAGTCCCAGTAGAACTGGGCCTCGCGGTGGATCTGCTGCAATCGGGTCATCGTGATTTCATCAACGCCGCCGTTTTCGCGCACGGCACCGACCGCCTCAATGAAATCCGCGAGTTCGGCGCCAATGCGGTTCTGCTTCATGTAAACCCGGCCCTGCACGCCTTCCGAGCGCTCAACAATGCCGTCCGCGCCCCAGTTGCTGTGGCAGCCCATGCAGGTGCTCTCCACATGCGTCAGCGGGCTGGTCCAGTGGTGCTCGGTGAACTTCTCACCATTGCTGCCAGTGGCCTGGGGCATGTGACAGTCGGTGCACTGCAGGCCGAGCATTGAGTGCACGTTGACCGCTTCACCCTCGTGATACAGCTCGTACTCCGGATGCTGGATCTTGGCCACCAGCGCGCCTGTCTGCGGATGGACCCACTCATCAGAGCGGCGCTCGGCGTCATAGTGCTCTAGCTGCGCCTCGACCGTCAGGCCGGTGCTCCAGGGCAACTCAACCTTGCGCGTTTCGGCATTGAAGTGGTAGTTGGTGTGGCACTGGGCGCAGACCAGGTCGGTCCGGCCTTCAGGATCAATGTTGGCAAAGGTGCCGTGCGCCATGCCCTCATCCAGCCAGTCGCGCGCGTGGCGAATGGAGGCATCTTCCGCGGCGTGGCAGTCAAGGCAGCCGATCGTGTTGGTCCCCACCACCTTGGAAAACGGCATCGAGTACCAGTCATCACCGTGCACGGCCGTCAGCTTGGAGACGTCGGTGGTCTTGCAGCCGATGCAGCTGGCCGGCCGGACGTCCCAGTCGGGCAGGCGCTCGGTGTCCATGACGTCGATCAGGGCATAGTAGTGCCCGCGTGAGCGGTAGTAGCCCTTGGAGAAAGGGAAGCCGTCGTAGTTGACCTCCAGGAAGGGGTACATGTCCAGATAGTCGATCTTTTCGATCTCCATACCCTCGACTTCGGCCTTGCCGCCGCCGCCGTAGGTGGTCTCGGTCATCTCCGCGGTGCGCTGCCAGCCTTCGTACTGCGCCGGGAAGTAACGCTTCCAGTTATCCGTCACCGTGGCTTCATCGAGGCTGTCAAAACCCGTGAAGGATTCAGCCTCCTCGTTGGCAGAGTCGCCCGAAGAGGCCGCTACTGCGGCTACCCCCAGACTCAATGCCACAAGCGTTACCACAAACCACTTTTCGCCGCGCATTCCAACCCACTCCTCGTTTAGAAAACCTGCATTTAACAGGCATTTATGCAGTAGAGAGACCGTACAAAACCGTGAAGGAGTTGTCAACAACGCCTGCAGCAGGATCCCCTGAGCCTGCCGTAATTTCCGTATCATGGGCAGCAGTTTGAATCGTCTTGCCAAGGTGTTCCAACACATGTTCAGTGTCGTTGCCAGCATTGCGGTGGTGGTGGGATTGCTGTTTGCCCTGGCTCCCATGTTGGGCCGCACCCGTCCGCCCTGGCCGCTGCTGGCCGGGATTGCGGTCGGCGTGCCCGCCGCCACGGTTGTGCTCTACCTCGCCTACGGCACGCCGGACGCCCTAGAGCCGTCCGACCCGCGTGCGCATGAGCTGCGGCAGCAGATGATCGGCATCGCGCGCACCCTGGAACGCAACCCGGATCAGGGCGAGCAATGGCAGCGGCTGGGTCTGATGTACAAGGACCTGCGCCACCATAGTTCGGCCGAGCATGCCCTGCGCCGGGCGCTGGACCTGAAACCGGAAAGCGCGTTTGTGCGCGTGGAGCTGGCCGAAGCCATCCATCGCCGTAGCGAACTGCCGGAAATGCCGCTGGAAGCCCGGCTGCTGCTCACCGAAGCGCTGGAAATCAATCCTGAGCAGATCAAGGCCCTGTGGCTGCTGGGCATGGATGACTTCGTCGGCGGCGACTATGCACGCGCGCTGGCGCACTGGGAGCAGATGCTGCCGCTGGTGCAGGAAGACTCTTCTATGTACCGTGCTGTTGCCGCCGAAACGAGACGCGCACAGCGGATGCTGGAAATGCAGCGCTGAATGATGGTGCCAGAGGATCATTCCTGGTTTATGCTATTGGCTTGAAAAAAGTCGGCTAACGCCACGGAGAGAGTCCGATGAATCACATGACAAAATTGCTGACTCGCACCATGCTCGTGGTCGGGGCACTGTGGCTTGCAGCCCCGGCACTGGCCAACAACGAGCAATGCCTGATGTGCCACCGAGCCATGCAGGAAACGCCGATTGAAGCTCATCAGAACTGCATGGTCTGTCACTCAGATGGCGCGGAAGCCCATATGGAGAACATTCGCACCCCTCCAGAGCCGGTCAGTGACGAGACCTGCGCCATGTGCCATCGCCCAACCGACGATTTCATGGCGATTTCGGCCCACACCATGGAACTGGAGTGCGCGTCCTGCCACCTCATTCATGATCCTTAGTGGACCAAGCGGTCACCAAAGATCGATTTCTCCGGTCTTGGCAGCCTCTTCCTCGCGGCGCTTGAGACTCGAGCGCCAGAATTGCTTCTCTTTCTGCTCGACCTCGAAAGTCTTGGAACGCGGAATATCACGCACATAGACCGAGTAATCATTCCCGAGAAAGTGGATCATGCGGCCGTTGATGCCGCCCAGGCTCTTGGCCAGAATCGGAATTCTTTCCGTCTGCAGAAACTCCTCGACAAAGCGGCTGTTGACGTCGCCGATGGCGAAAAAACTGTCCTCGCGCGAGATGCCGGGCAGCACGTTGCCACCACCGAACACTTTGGCCTTGAGATTGTTCCGCTGAGCGCCCGCCTTGAGCATATTGTTGATCAGCAACTCCATGGCGTTGACCCCGTAACGACCGGCCTCGCTGGCCAGTACGGGCACATCGCGGCTGTAGCGATGATTGGCCAACAGGAAATGATTCATCCCGATCACTCGGGCAACCGGATCATACAGGCAAGCTGCCACGCACGACCCCAGCAGGGTCGACAGCATCAGATCCTGCCGCCGGGTGACGTATTGCTCTCCAGGATGCAATGTCACGCGCCGCTCTGCCGGCCAGCCTTTCATGGGTCCGTCGCCGCCAACCCCGTTGTATGAGGAAAGTGGCAAGTATATCCTCCTTTCTGGCCACTGCCGCCCCAATTACGGCGGTCGGTGACTGGCTAAAAGCGGCTTCCGCGGGCTACAATCGAGGCTCTTGCCAGAGAGAAGTCCAATGGCCGCCCAAAAAGTGCTCTTTCGCAGCGCGGTTTCTCTGAAGCTGATCCGGCGGGGGCTCGCCGCCCATCACCCCGTCTTTCCGGACGGCTAAAATGCCGCCCGATCAAGGGGAGCCCACCGTGCCGGAACAAGCGCCGTCAGACCAGCTGCACCTGCAGCAAACCATCGAAGAACTGCGCCACGCCGAGCGTGTCCAGAAAGCGCTGTACCAGATTTCGGACCTGGCGGGAACTGACCTGGAAACGGACGAAATCCTCAAGCGCCTGCATCAGATCGTGGCTGAGCTGATGTATGCCGAGAATTTCTACATTTTCCTGTACAACGCGCAGAAGGATACCGTCCGGTTTCGTTACTTTGCCGACGCCGCAACGCGGCCGCAGGACGTCTCCGCCCATGTCGGACGGCAATCCGGGGACGACGCTCAGCCCGATGCCGACTCAGCAGACGAGCATGGATTCAAGCTCGCCGACATCCCGCTGGGCAATATTGAAAACAGCCTGACCTGGTGGGTAATCCGGCTCGGCCGCCCCCTGCGCGGCGCGCTTGATGACATCGAACAGAACCTGCCCGGTTCTCTACGACGCCTGGGCGCGACCTCTCGCGACTGGCTCGGTGTACCGATGCTGGATGGCAACGAAGTCAAGGGACTGCTTGTCGCTCAAAGCTATGAGCAGTCCAATGTCTACAGCGCGCAGGACCAGGATTTGCTGTGCTTCGTAGCCAGCCACGTGCTGACCACCTTGCAACGTCGGCAAACACGAAAAGACCTCGAAAACGTCGTCATTTCAAGGACCCAGGAACTGGCTCGTGCCAACCAGGCGCTGAAGGCAGAGGTGGCCCAGCGACGGCGCAACGAAAGGCTGCAAAAAGCGCTGTATCACATTGCCGAACAGGCCAGCGAAGGCGGTGCGGAAAAAGACTTTTTCGAACTGGTGCACCGCGAAGTCGGCGACCTTTTCTACGCCGAAAACTTCTTCGTTGCGTTATTGGTCGATGACGATACCGCTCTGGAATTTGTCTACTACGCTGACCAGTATCGCGAGGCGCAAAGCAAACGACCGCTCGCCTTCGGGCTGACCGAGTACGCCTTGCGCTCCAGTGATGGCGTCCTGCTGACCCGGGACGACATTGAACAGCTGGTGCACGACAGCGAGGTGTCGGTCGAAGGGCCCAACGCCTGGGCGTGGATTGGCGTCCCCCTGCAGTGCGAAGGCCGAACTCTGGGCCTGATTGCGGTACAAAGCTACCGCGAAGACCGCGTTTACCAGCAAGAAGATCTGGACCTGCTGCGGTTTGTCTCGCGTCAAATCGCCAACAGCCTGGAGCGCAAGCGTGCGCTGGCCTCCCTCAAGGAAGCCAAGGAAACGCTCGAGCAGCGTGTTGCCGAACGCACTCAGGCGCTGTCAGAAGCCAACGCCGCGCTGGCCGAACAAAGCCAGACCGACCCGCTGACCGGCTTGCGCAATCGACGTCACTTGATCGAGCATCTGCCCACCGATATCGCCCTGATCGATCGACAGCATCGAGACGCCCGCCAGAACCCTGCAAAAGGCGTCGACAAGCCGGCCAGCCTGCTCTTTCTGATGCTCGACATTGATCACTTCAAGCAGGTCAACGACGTGCACGGGCACGCCGTCGGTGACCGGGTCCTGATGCAGATGAGCGGAATCATCAATCAGTGCATGCGCGAGACGGATACCGCCGTTCGCTGGGGCGGGGAAGAATTTTTGCTGGTCGCTCGCTTTACTGATCCCGATTTCGCCCCGGAGCTGGCCGAGCGGCTGCGCAAGATGATCTCCGAGCGCCCGTTCGACATCGGCCAAGGCCGAAAAATTCGCCTGACCTGCTCCATCGGCTTCGCTCAGTACCCCTTCGTACCAGAACGCCCGGACCGGGTCCATTGGGAAGAGGCCATCAACATCGCGGATCACTGTCTGTATGCTGCCAAACAAAGCTGGCGCGACGGCTGGGTCGGCGTTGCTTGGAACGAACAACAGACCGGCGACGGACTGCCGGCACGAATTGCGCCGGCCATTCCCGCCCTGGTCGAGTCAGGCCACCTGCAGCTGCACTCCTCCAGACCCCACAGCACCGGCCTGGTATGGCAGTAAAGTCGGCACTATTAACGCGGCAATCAGTGGTTGCCGCGTTAATAATGGGCCCCAGCGCTCCTCAGCGCCGCCCGGGTTGATGCATCAGGGTAGCCGTCCGGAATCAAGTCATTATCCTGTTGGAACTGGCGCAGCGCGGCACGGGTAGCCGGGCCCAGAATGCCGTCGGCCTCGCCGGGGCTGTAACCGAGTTCGATCAACCGCTCCTGAAGCCGCCGAGTCTCCGCCGTCGCAATGGGTGGCATGTCTGCGGGCAGATCAGCGTGCAGCCCGCCGCCCCCGGCAATCCGGTCGGCAAGATGCCCGACCGCGATGGCAAATGAAATCGAGCGGTTCCAGTTCAGCAGAACATCAAAATTGTCGTAGACCAGAAACGCCGGACCGGCGTGGCCCATCGGCAACAGCAGCCGGGCCTGCAGGTCGGCCTGCGGCAACGGCGCACCGTCTGCCCGGCGCACGCCCAGACTGGCCCAGCGGCTCAATGGTCGCGCCTGCTCAACCCCGCTTTTTTCAAACGCAAAGTCGTCAGGCAACCACACTTCCCGGCCCCAGCGCTGGCCGCCCTGCCAGCCCAGGCTCTGCAGATAGTTGGCGCCTGAGGCCAGCGCATCGGCGGGATTGCCCCACAAATCAATTCGACCGTCGCCGTCGCCATCCACGGCGTGCGCGTAGTAGGTCGAGGGCATGAACTGGGTCTGGCCCATGGCCCCGGCCCAGGAACCGCGCATGGCTGACGGGTCCAGTGATTCCCGCTCGACCAGGCGCAGGGCGGTGATCAGTTCACCCTGGAAAAACTCGCTGCGGCGACCATCGCAGGCCAGAGTCGCGAGCGCGTCCAGCGTCGGCGTATTACCGGTGAAGCCACCGAAATCCGATTCCATGCCCCACAAGGCGATCAGGTAATGGCCCGGCACGCCATAGCGCTCGGTCAGTTGCCCCAGCAGGGATCGATGCCTGGCCATCAACACCCGCCCCTGCTGAACGCGGGCCGATGAGACACGACCGCGCAAATAGGCAGCGAAGGTCTGCTGGAATTCAGGCTGCGCCCGATCCAGCTCGATCACCCGGGGCAAAAAGGCCAGTTGACTGACGATTCTGTCGACCATGGCCTGATCAAGGCCCTCGGCTGTCGCTGCCGAGGCCAGCTGCGCCCGGCAGGCCTCGAATCCGGCATCTGCGCCATGGGAAGCCTCGCTGCCGATGAGCGCAAACAGCAGGAGCATCGATCCACCGACAAGCGGCGGAAAAACAGAAACTACAGGGCAGTCACGCATTGAAGGTTTTTCAGACTCGAGCCAGAGCAGGGCGAATCGTCGGATGCAACACTGAGCGCGTAAAAACAATGATCACCAGGCAGTGCTCAACCCTCGATCAAGATCACATCTGTCGAAAATTCAAGGAAAAACTCCTCGCACGGCTGTGTGTTCATGATTCTGGCCTCACTCGGCGTCGTTCCGTCTCTGTCGTCCCGATGAAACGCAAACAGACATACTGTTCCAGCAGCCTCGCCTTCTACTGAGCCCGCGTCGTCGCTCAAACTGAATGAGAGCAGCTCAACGTCAATCGGCGTGTACAGGTTGGTGAACTGAAGTGCGGGCACTTCGACGTTCGATGGCCAGGTTTCGACGAAAGCGATGCTGGCCCCGGACGGCGTAACGCCCTCAATGTCGGCAAAATCGGCATCAGGCGGCAGGTCAAAGAAGATTTCCAGGCGAAGAAACTGGTTGCCTCGCAGTGTACCCGCCGGCGATGGCCCACCTCTTGCCGGCAAGCCGTTGAGATGCATCGTCGCGTAGCTGCCGTGGCTGTCCCGCTCCATTGTCAATGCAGCGCCCACGTGTGAAGCATTGGTTCTTTCATCCCGCGCGATCAGGCGCCATTCCCCACTGATCTCCCCGAGATTACCCGAAATCATCCCGAGCCTTTCAATGGCACCCGCCCACGAGTTGGACGCAACAACCAGCCCTGATACCGTGGCCAGCACGAATGGGAGCAACAGCGAATTGGTTGTTTTCATAGAAACTCCAGCGGAATAAGCAGGTTCAAACGACCCACGAATACGCAGGATTATGCCTTGAGCGGAGGAAAATTGCCCAAGCAGCACGCCGCATGGTTACGCATGCACAGCCAACCGGGTCGTCTTCCGGTGGCCCGGCAAGGACCCGGTTCAAGGGGTGCTGGCCCAGACAGCCGACTCATCCCAGGCGAGGAAAGCGCAAGACCGCCCGGTCAGGCCCTTGACAGAAAGCTCCCACGAATCCTGGCTTGCCAGCAGGGATGGAAATCAGTCCCGATCCGGCCTGACCTGCAGAACACCAACGCTGTGACTACCTTCGGCACCGCCTGCAGTTTGCAGACTCAACCCGAGTTCGGCACCATGGCCGCGGGCCTGCCACGCCGCACTCCGCGGTCCCGTGGCCTGTTCCGGCAACTGCTCACGGGTGATCTCCCAGCCCGCCGCCGGCAGCCCCTCGGCAAAAAACTCGACTGCCGCCGGCCAGGCAAGGCTGAAGCGGAAGTTGATGTAGTAGGTCCCGATCACCTGGCGCTGGCCGCCGACTTCGACCTCGGCAGGGAAGGGAATCGAGGCGGCCAGATTATCCGGCAATCCAATCCCGTAATCTGCCGCCGTTTGTTTCGCCGGCTCAGCGTTTACAACCCAACCCGGACTGGCCAGGGCCAGAAACACCAGCAATCCAGTCAGACGCACACCATGCTTCATCACTGCTCACTCTCCTTCGCTTCCGATTTCTCCACCGG
>SKIE01000369.1 GCA_007116585.1 Wenzhouxiangella sp.
AGGTCGTGCCGTCCTGCAGCAAGTCCACCGCCGCCATGCCAAACGGTGCCGACGGGATGAAATCCGGCCCGCCAATCGCACGGCGTCCGCCCAGCTCGATACCCAAGGGGGCGAGCTCGGCCTGTATGGCCTCGATCACCGGCCAGGCCTCATTACTGACCCGGGCCGACATCTCATAGATCGGCCCGGCACCGAAGTCCGACTCGGCACCAACGTGGATCAGCTCAAACGATTCGGCGTTCTCCTCGGCCCAGACCCGACCGCCCCACAGGCCGATTTCTTCAGCGGCAAAGTAGATGATGTGGATGGAACGATCCGGTCGTCGATTCAGGTCAAGAATCAGCCGTCCGGCTTCGGTGATGATGGCGATACCCGCCCCGTCGTCGAGGGCGCCGGTGCCGACGTCCCAGGAGTCCAGATGCGCGCCCAGCGCGACAACCTCATCGGGGTAGCGCGCGCCGGTAATTTCAGCGATGACGTTGTGCGAGGTGTAGGACTCGACAAACTCGGCGTCGACTTCGACCAGCGCGCGCACCGGCTCGCCCATACCGATCAGCCTTTCCAGGTGATCAGCGTCCGGGTTGGAGATGGCCACTGCAGGAAGGGCACGGGTGTCGGCGTCAAAGCGCTGGGTGCCGGTATGAGCGAAGCGATTGCGTGAGGTGCCGATCGACCGGATGATCAGCGCCAGCCCGCCTTTTTCCGCAGCCACGCGAGCGCCGATAGACCGGGCCTGCACGGCCGGGCCATAGCCCGAACCATCGCGTGCCGCCTCCATCCGGTTACGGATAAACACGATGCGGCCTTCGACATCGGCCGGATGCGCCGCTTCCAGGGCAGCCAGGTCGTCAAACATCACCACCTCGCCTTCGAGCCCGCCCTCTGGAGTTGCCGGCGAAAAGCCCAGCGCCAGGGTGGTCATGTCAAACTCGGTCGGCGATGTAATGACCGCTCGCTCCAGGTTGCGGTGCCAGGTCGGGAAGGTCACCGGCTGCAGCCAGACCCGGTCAAAGCCGGCCTCTTCCAGCAGCGCTTCGGCCCAGGCAACAGCGCGCGCGTCCGCTTCCGTTCCGGCCATGCGCGGCCCGATGCGCGTGGTCAGATCAGCGACCACATCAAAACCACCGTCGCGAGACAGCGCTGTCTCGCGCAGTTCGCGCGCCGTGACCAGGTCTTCCTCATTGAACAACTCGGCGCCGGCCGGGGAAACCAGCAGTGTCAGAAGCAGCAGGGTAGTCAGGATCTTGTTCATCAGGTTCCATTTCCTCCGAGAAACTGGTGTACGCCCTCCAGAAACATCTGCACGGAAATCGCCACCAGCAGCATGCCCATCAGGCGTTCAGTCGCAATCAGGCCACGCTGGCCCAACAATCGTTTGAGCTGTGGCGCGGCCAGCAGAATGACCGCAGTCGCCGCCCAGGCCATCAACACGGCCAGTGTCCAGATACCGAGCCGGCCCGGCTCGGCAGTGGTCAGCAGGAGCAGGATGGCCATCGCGCTCGGGCCGGCGATCATCGGTACCGCCAGCGGGACCAGGAACGGCTCATCGTGGTCGTCATCATAGTCGTCGCGCATGGATCGCGGTACCGGGAAGATCATTTTCAGCGCGATCAGGAACAAAATGATGCCCCCGGCCACGCTGATGGATGACTGGCTCAAGCCCAGAAACGCGAGCACATAGCGGCCGGCCAACAAGAACAGCAGCAACAGGCCGAGTGCAAGCAACAGCTCGCGAATCAGAACCCGATAGCGCCGCTCGGCCGGCACCTTGTCGAGCACGGCCAGAAAGATCGGGATATTCCCGAGCGGGTCCATGACGACAAACAGCAGGATCGTTGCGCCGATCAAGTCCATGGGCCTACCTCGTCACAATGGGGGCGCGTCTGGTGGTCCGGCTTCATTCCCTGCACTCCGGTTTGCCCTCGGAAGGCAGCAGCGGCTCGAGATGCTTGAGCGCACGAACGTAAACGCGGCGCTTGAAGGGGATCACGTGCCGTGCCGGATACCAGAAGTCAACCCAGCGAAAATGATCAAACTCCGGTTTATCGACCCCGTCGAGCCTGAACGCCTTGTCGTCCGCCAGAAACTGGAGCAGAAACCAGACCTGTTTCTGCCCGACGCAGACCGGTTTCTGGTGACGTCTGCGGTACCGCCTGGGCAAGCGATAGCGTAACCAGCCCGGCGTGGAGCCCAGCACACGGACATGCTGAGGCGCCAGACCGGTTTCTTCGGTCAACTCCCGATACATCGCCTCAATCGGCGTCTCATCAGTATTCATGCCGCCCTGGGGGAACTGCCAGCCGTCCTGCCCGGCGCGACGCGCCCAGAACACCCGACCATCTTCCCTGGCCAGCACAATACCTACGTTGGGCCGAAAACCGTCCGGGTCGATCATCTCTTCCGCTTGTCGCGAAGCGGCTGTGATACCGTTCCGCAAAATAATTCACTGCCCCGAATGGTAATCAATTCCTGCCGCGATTGTCAGCCATGAGCCGCCGCCTGCTCTGGACGGGCCTGCTGGCCCTGGTTCCACTCAGCCTCCTGCTGGCCACCGCCTGGGGCAGCGCCGGCTGGACCTGGCCGTGGGCCGATGACGCGCTCATGCAGCGCATCGTGCTGGAACTGCGCCTGCCGCGGGCGATGGCGGCGCTGATCACCGGCGCGCTGCTGGCCGTGGCCGGGTGTCTGATGCAGGTGTTGCTGCGCAACCCTTTGGCCGATCCCTACGTACTCGGTATTTCCGGCGGCGCGGCGGTGTTTGCCCTGCTCGGCCTGAGCCTCGGCCTGACTTTCCTGCCGGTACCACTACTGGCCTTCTGCGGGGCCTTGCTGACCATGATCACGGTGTTTGTTCTCGGCCGCGGCAGCGGCCCGTGGAGCACCACCCGGATCCTTCTGACCGGCGTGGTGCTGGCGGCCGGCTGGGGTGCGCTGATTTCGCTGATTCTGGCGCTCGGACCGGATGCCAGCCTGCGCAGCATGCTGTTCTGGCTGATGGGTGATTTGACCTACGCGGGCCTGTCTGGCTGGTGGCTGCTGCCGCTGGCGCTGGGCCTGGGCGCGCTGTGGCTGCGCGCGCGGACGCTGAACGTGCTCGCCGGCGGACAAATGCAGGCCGCGCTGCTGGGAGAATCCAGCCGCGAGCGCTTCTGGGAGATCTATCTGATCGCCTCGCTGCTGACCGCGCTGGCGGTCTCCATCGCCGGCGCGATCGGCTTCGTCGGCCTGATCGTGCCGCATTTGATGCGCCTGGTCGTTGGCGCTGATCATCGCCGCCTGCTGCCGGCAGCCGCCCTGTTCGGCGGTGCTTTTCTGGTCGTGGCCGATACCGTGGCCCGCAGCGCGTTCGGTCCGCGTCAGCTGCCGGTCGGGGTGCTGACCGCGCTGATCGGCGTGCCGCTGTTCCTGTTGCTGCTGCATCGGGCCGCGCGCATCCGCTGACCATGGCCAACTCAACCCCAAACGGCTTACTCGAACTTCACCAGGTATCGGTCCGTATCGGCACGGTACAAGTGGCCCAACAGCTGTCTTTCACCGCACAGGCCGGTCAGTTCTGGGGCGTACTCGGCGCCAACGGTGTGGGCAAAACCACCCTGCTTAAAACCCTCGCCGGACTTCACCAGCCGAACTCCGGCGATATCAGGCTCGACGGCCAGTCCCTGGCCGATCTCGGCAGACGGCAGATTGCGCCAAAGCTCGGCATGCTGACCCAGCACACGCACTATGCGTTCGACGCCAGTTGTGAACAGACCGCGCTGGTCGGCCGGCATCCGCATCTGAAGGCCTGGTCGCGCGAGACTCAAGCCGATCGCGCGCTGGCCCGCCAGGCCCTGGAAGCGCTCGGGTTAACCGCGCTGGCCGAACGCAGCTGCATGTCGTTGTCGGGCGGCGAATCGCGCCGCCTGGCGCTGGCCACGCTGCTGGTTCAGAACCCGGCCGTGCTGCTGCTTGATGAGCCGACCAACCATCTTGACCCGGCCAACCAGGTGCTGATCCTCAACGTGCTGGCCCGCCAGGTCCGCGAGCAGGGCAAAACCGCGCTCATGGCGCTGCATGAAGTCAATCTTGCGACGTGCTACTGCACCCACGTGGTTCTGCTGTTTGGCAGCGGTGAATGGCTGGCAGGGCCGACCGAAGCGCTGCTCACCACCGAGCACCTGAGTCGCCTGTACCAATGCCCGATCCGGCTGGTCGACGACGGCCGGCAAAAAGTGTTTGCAGTCGCCGGCGAACCGCTGGCATAACAGCGGCCACAGCAGTGGCACTGTCACCGCCACGCATAAGCAATGTTATATTGTTTCTTTTTTTGAGCGTGCCTCATGAAGACTCCGATTTCTGCTCTGCCCGTCACCGTGCTGTCCGGCTTTCTCGGCGCCGGCAAAACCACGCTGCTGAACCGAATGCTCAACAATCGCGGCGGCCTGAAGGTCGCGGTCATCGTCAACGACATGTCGGACGTCAACATCGACGCAGATCTGATCCGGGCCGGTGATGCCGACCTCCAGCGCACCGATGCGCGCCTGGTAGAAATGACCAACGGTTGCATCTGCTGCACCTTGCGCGACGATCTACTGGTCGAGGTGCGCCGGCTGGCTGAAGCCGGCGCCTATGACTATCTGGTGATTGAATCCACCGGTATTTCCGAACCCATGCCGGTGGCCGCCACTTTCGAGTTCCGGGATGAAGACGGGCGTTCTTTGAGTGACGTCGCCAGACTGGACAACATGGTGACCGTGGTCGATGCAGCGCGGCTGATTCAGGACTACTCATCACAAGAGCTGCTGGCCGACCGCGGAGAGTCGCTGGGCGAGGACGACGAGCGTACGCTGGTTGACCTGCTGGTCGACCAGATTGAGTTCGCTGACACACTGATCATCAACAAATGCGATTTGGTCAGCCCGGAGCAGTTGGCAACCGTGCGCCAGGTCGTTCGCGCACTCAACGCCAGCGCCAGACTGATCGAAACCACGCAGGCCGACGTGCGGCCAGAAGATATCCTGGCGACCGGCCGCTTCGATTTCGAGCGCGCGCAGAGCCATCCGCTCTGGTACCAGGAACTCTATGAGTTCAAAGACCATGTGCCTGAGACTGAGGAATATGGCATTCGCCATTTCACCTTCCGCGATCGGCGGCCGTTCGATCCGGTCAAGTTTCATGCCTTCCTGCACCGAGAATGGCCGGGCATCCTGCGCGCCAAGGGCCATTTCTGGCTGGCAACGCGGCCTGAGTGGGTCGGCGAGCTGAGTCAGGCCGGGCCCCAGGTTCGCCATCAGGCTATGGGCCTGTGGTGGAGCGCCATTGCCCGTGAGCACTGGCCGGATGACCCCGGCTGGCGGGACATCATCGAGCGCCGCTGGGATTCAGAATTTGGTGACCGACGCCAGGAGATCGTCTTTATCGGCAACGACTATGACGAACACGAGCTGCGCCGTCAGCTGGAATCCTGCCTGGTCCCGGTTACTCGCTTCGAACCCCAGCACTGGGCCGGCTGGCCCGACCCCTTCCCTGCCTGGGAGATGCAGCATGACGACTGAGACCGGCGATCCCATTCCACGCAACTATGACGAATGGCGCCACTGCATTGAGCACTGGTGTGGCATCACGCTGACGCCCGACTACATCGCAATGCGACTTGAGGCGTTGAAGGACAACAACAATGAACATACCCGCCGACTGCTTGAGTGCTACGGCGAAGCTCACAGACAGTCTCTGATCGGGTGGTTTGAGCGCGCAAGAACCGCCATAAACTGAAATGAGACCTATTTGCATATACGAATGATTCTGTGTTAGCTTAAGCATCATCGTCAAGCAGTCACCACGGGGTCATATGATGATGTTCGGCCTTTCAAGCTCCACACCACACGATACGACGCTGATCTGTCCCAGCGCGAATCCCCGGCTCCGCCGGGTGTTGAACGAGCACACCCGGGCAGCATCCGCTGCCAGAGTGGAACGCCTGAGCTGGCTGTTCTGGCTACTTCAGGTCCGCCAGCCCACCCAGCTGTTACTCGACGGTCAACTGGACCCGATGGATACCCTCGTGGCCGCCGCAGCGCTCAGCCAAGGCGGTAGCGGCCGCATTCGCCACGTTGCCAAGACCCCGAGCCAAGAAACCTCTGTGCTATTGCAAGCTGCCAGCCTTGAATGGGTTTGTAGTCATTGCGCCGTTGAACGAAAGGCAGTCGCCGCTGCGGACGCCCTTCTGATCGGCAGCACGGATCAGTCTGCGATTCAGTCGATTGGCCAATGGATTCCACAACTGCGCGCCGGCGCGCTGATCATCGCCACCGAGCCGGCTCTAAATCGCACCCGCACTCAAGCGATCTGCCGGCAACTGACCGAGTGTCACCCAGGCCTTGAGAACCTCATTCTTGCGCCCAGAACCATGCCGCTGCTGACCATGATCTGGCGGGGCCACTGAGCATGATGTGCTCGGGACTATCGCACACCACACTGGAAACGCTGCGTGCACTGGCAAGATCGCAGGCAACGCTGGACTCAACCCGGATCACACCGATGCACCGCCTCGTTGAAGCATGCAGCGACACCGCGGTGGGGCAGTCATTTTTCGCTCCACCCGGACTTGGATTATCGGCTCGGCCCAATGAACAAGCACTGATGAAGAGCTTGTGTCTTGCCAGCCATTCCCCCGCAGAAGCGCTCGAGGCGCTTCCAGAATGCATGGCGCAAACCAGGCAGGATGCCGTGATCTGCGCCCTGGCCGACCTATTCGCTTTTTTGTACGCTGAGCGCGCTGCGTCAATCAGCCGCGCACCATGACTTCCTGACCCGGGCGCAGGCGCTCGTTGCCCCGGATGACCACCTTGTCGCCGGCCTGAATCGGGCCGGAGACTTCGATCCATTCACCGGCGCCAATCCCGGTGGTCACCCGGATGCGGCGGGCGGTATTGTCTTCATCAACGATAAAGACCGCGATGCCGTCACCGCGCAAGACCAGGGCGTCGCGCGGCACGGCCAGGACTTCGCGCACGTCCGCGGTGGGAATGGTCACGCGCACTGTCTGCCCAACCGGCAGCGATTCGGCCATATCCAGGCGCAATTCGAACACGTGACGGGCCTCGTCGCCGACGCTGACAACGGTCCGCACCGGCGAAACCAGCTCCTCGTCGCCGATCCGCACGCCGAGCTCATCGCCAGCCTGCACGTAGCGAAAATAGTTCAGCGGCGGACGCGCAACCACCTCGAGGCGATCCGGGTTGACCAGGCGGACCACGCGGCTACCCGCTGCCACCCGTTCTCCGGCCTGAGCCACGCGCTCGGCGACCACCCCCGGAAACGGGGCCGTGATCCGCGTTCTATCCAGCTGGTCTTCCAGCTGACTGAGGCGGCTGCGAACCACCGCCAGGTCGCTGGTCGCGACGTCCCGCTCCGAGCGGGTCTGCTCAATCTGGCTCAACGCGGCGAGGTTGGTCTCGGCCAGCCGCTCAAAGCGAACCAGTTCGGCCTCCAGGAAACGCAGCCTGGCCTCGACCCGATTGATCTCGGCGGCCAGTTCCTGGGCCCGCAAGCGAAAACCCGTATCCTCGATCCGGGCAATCACATCGCCAGCCTCGACCCGGGCGCCCACCTCGGCGACCTCGATCAGGCGCCCGTCGACTTCGGCCGACAAAAATGCATCCGAGCGCGACACCACAGTGCCGGCCACCTGCATCGTCGGCGCCATCATGGTCATCCTGGCCTCGCTGAGTTCCACCGGCGACGCGCCGCCAAACTGGGCATAGGCGCCTGGAGTCGCCAGCAAACAGGCAGCGAGCGCCATCAAGTAGTTCTTCATCACATCCTTCCTCATGCCGGCACCACCTCGCCGGACGAATTCCTGACCTTGTCTTCGTTCATCCGCAGCAGGCTCGGCAACAAGATCAGGGTAAACAGCGTACTCAAGGCCATGCCACCGACGATGACCGAAGCCAGGCCGCGATACAGCTCGGTGCCCGCGCCCGGCAACAGCAACAGCGGCAGCATGCCGAACAGACTGGTAAACGTGCTCATCAGAATGGGTCGCAGGCGCAGACGCACCGAGGTCTCCACCGCCTCGCGCCGGCTCAAGCCATCACGCTCACCCTCCCGCGCCCGGTAAACCAGCAGAATCGCGTTGTTGACCACCAGCCCCAGCAGGATCACGAAACCAATCATGGTCAGCATGTCCATGGCCTGCCCGGTGACCAGGCTGGTCAGGCGCAAACCGATGATGCCGCCGACCGTGGCCATGGGGATGGTCATCAAGACCAGAATGGAGTCGCGGAACGATCTGAACAAGGCCGAGATCAGCAGATACAGAATCACGATGGCGAGCAGGAAGCTGCCGCCCAGATTGCGCAAGGTCTCGCCCAGCGCCTCGGCAGTGCCTCGGTAGGTGATCACCCCATCGGCCGGCAGCGCGGCCCGAATCTGCGGCTCGACCTCGGTGCGCAGGGTCTCCAGCGCCGTTTCCATGGGCATGCCCGACGGCGGCGTGACCTGCAGCGACA
>SKIE01000079.1 GCA_007116585.1 Wenzhouxiangella sp.
ACCATGATCAACAGGCCGCGAAGCGGACCGGGCAGCCACGCCGCCAGCACGTGGATCGCGACAACGGCCAGAGCCAGGCCCAGCGGCAGCATGCACCATGGCGGGCGCAGCACCAGTCGCAGGGCAGCGGCCATGAGCGATTACTTCGGTCCGGGCGGGACGTGTCGATGCATGAATGCTTCCAGCCGACCAAAGGTATAGCGGGCGTAGTGTTCGCTGGCGGCCCACCAGTGGCCGGAGTCATGCACCAGGTCCAGCTCGAAACGCTTGCCCAGCAGTTTCAGTTTTTCGGCCATCATCAGCGTGGTTTTCAGCGGCACGATGTCATCGTGCACACCGTGGATGATCAACAAGGGGTCTTCCAGTCCCTCGCCCAGATCGAGCAGGCTGCCCTGCTCGAAAATTTCCGGATGGGTATCGGGCCGGCGGGTCAGGTGTTGATCGAAGCCGGTGAAATGCCAGATGTCGACGGCCGGGGCACCGGCCACACCTGCGGCAAACAGGCCGGGCTTGGTGAACAGGGCGCTCAAGACCAGCAGACCGCCATAGCTGTTGCCCCAGATGCCGATGCGGTCAGGGTCGACTTCATCGAGGGTGGTCAGATAGTCAACCGCGCTGTGCAGATCTTCCAGATCATCCCCGCCCCAGTCGCCCTGGAAGGCCTCGCGAAAGTCCACCCCGTAGCCCACGCTGCCGCGCACGTCCACCAGTACTGTGATGTAGTCGCCCCTGAGCGCCATCTGCTGCTGCAGGAAAGAGGTCGGGCGATCCGGGTTCCATTGATTCAGGGCGGTATTGGAGTAAATGCTGCCCATCATCACCGGGTAGCGTTTGCCCGGCTCCAGCTGCGGCGGCCGGATGATGCGGGCATGGATGCGATAGTCATCGATGCGGCTGGGGAAACTGACGTATTCAGCTTCGAGCCAGTCAATGGCGCGAAACGCCGGCAGCGGTGACTGCGTCAGCTGTTCCTCGGCCGATTCACCGTCCAGTTCCAGCCAGTAAAGCTCGGTCGGCGAGGTATCGCTGGAGCGCAGCAGCGCGAGGCGCTGTCCATCCGGCGACAGGGTGGGGCGATGAACACCGGGCAGGGTGGTCAGGCGCTTGGCCGCGCCGCCGCCGGCGGGAAGCCGAAACACGTGCCGCTCGTGCGGACTGTATTTGGTCGAGACCAGCAGCAGATCGCCGCTGTCTGGCTCACGCTCAATCCAGGCCGCGCTCCAGTCAGCGGCAATGTCGTAGTCGCCGCTCAACCGCTGCGGCATCCCGCCGCTGGCCGGCAGGGCGTAGAGGCGGTAGTGGTCCTCTTGATCGCCGATGAAGAAAATCTGTTCCCCGTCTGCACTCCACAGAGCCCTGAAAATCGGGTAGATCCGGCGCGGGCGCTCGTCCTGCCAGACTTGTTCCACCTCGCCGGTGGCGGCGTGGGCGACAAAAATCCAGCGCTGCTCGGCCACATCCGCCCCTTGCATGATCAGAAGACGCTCTCCTTCCGGCGACCACTCCAGCTCCAGCAGCACGCGCCGGTCCGGCGCTTCGAGATCCAGCCACTGCAGATCGCCGTCCAGGTCGAGCACACCGACACGCCGCAGCAAATCAGTGTCACCCGGATAGGGCCTGCGCACTTCATGCAGCAGCGGCTCTTCGTGCAGATAGCTTGGGAAAGGCACTCGACGAACATCACGCTGGTCGACAAACTCAATCGCAATCGCCCGTCCATCCGGCGCCCATCGATAGCGGCCGATGTAGGCATCCGGGCGAACGTAGGCACCAATGGGAACGGTCCCGATACCGGCCGCGCCCAGCTCAGTCAGGCGCCGCAAGTCGCCGCCGGCGAGGGGTTTGAGCCACAGATCACCGTCGCGGATCAGGCCCAGATGGGTGCCGTCTGGCGACACCGAAAGACTGCCGCCGCCCGGCCCGATCCTGCGGCTTTCGGCCGGCTCGATGTCGACAAAATGCAGGGCGCCGTCGAGGACGTAAAACAAACCGCTGCCATCAGGATGCCAGACCAGGTCGGAGATGCCGCCATGCTGGCGCTGCCGGGCACGCTCTCGCAGCGTTTCCAGCGAGAGGTCATCGCCCGTGCCGAGAACATCTGCCGGATCGGGCGCGCCATCAGTGAGGCGGCGCGGGGACTGGCCGCGTTCGACCAGCCACAGATCGCGGTAGGGCATGCCGTGATCGTTCCAAAGGAACGCGATGGACTGGCTGTCGGGCGACCAGGCCGGCCGGGACGGCGCGGTGCCGTCGAGCTTGGGCAGGCTGACCAGGCGATCAACCGATGGCACGGATTGTGCCCCGAACACCAGCGGGCAGCACAACAGCAGCAGCACGAACATCCATCGTGCCAGGGAAGGGACTGGACGCATCGGTAGCCTCTTTATCTGACAAGTGCAAACACGGTCGATCAGTCTAGCGGATTGCCGGCAGCGCGCTGCCGGCCCGGCAAGCACATGCCGAGGCCCCAGGAACCCTCCGAACAATCAGGCGCCCCGATACAAGCTTTTTGTCGTCAGGAAATGGCAGGCACGGATTTTGCTGTGTATACGCCAGACACTTTTGGCCATTACCAATCAGGATCCGACCATGAGCGCCAACCCGATCATCTCCATGTCTCGCTACGCCGCCGCGCGGCAATTCGAAACGCCGGGCTTTATCGGCAACGATCCGGACCGTGCCGAGCTGTTCGACTTTCTGGTCGCGCTGCAGACCTCCATGGACGTGCAGCAACTGCTGGAAATCTTCAGCCTGCGACTACAGGCCGATTACGCCCACCGCGGTGTGCGCTTCGAGTCCGTCTGGAGCGATATTGTCTTCTCCCCCAACGATTTTGCGTTCGGCCAGACCGGCGGGCACTGCAAACGCATGTTGCTCCAGGCCGGTGGCCACGAACTTGGCTGGCTGGAAATCTTTTCCAGCGAGGCGCCGAATCACAGTCAGCAACGCGTCCTCGATCGTCTAATGGGTTGCCTGATGCATCCGCTGCACAACGCTATCCGGTTCCAGCGCCTGGAGAATCAGGCCCTGCAGGATGACCTGACCGGCGTCGGCAATCGAACCGCCCTGGACAAGGCATTGAAGCGCGAAATCGCGCGTGCCGAGCGCCGGGATGATGCCGGCGCGCTGGCGTTGATGGTGCTGGACCTCGACGGCTTCAAGGCGCTGAACGACGAACACGGGCACCTGGCCGGTGATGCCAGCCTGCGCCGGTTTGCCCGGCTGTTACAAAAGCACCTGCGAGACAGCGATCAGTTGTTTCGCTATGGTGGTGACGAGTTCGTAATCATTCTGCCCGACGCCGACGAAATCTCGGCCAAAGACATTGCCCGGCGTCTGGAGGAGCGGATTGCCGAGGACCACACCGGTATCCGTCTCAGGGCCAGCAGCGGGGTGGCGGAATGGCAGCCGGGGATGGGTGCCCGGCAGCTTTTTGCGGCGGCGGACGGTGCGATGTATGCGCGCAAACGCGCCCGCAACGCGTCCTGAATCAGGCCAGCTCGTCGATCAGATAGCCCAGATTGTCGCTCTCGGCGCGAAGCACTTTAACCGCGGCTTCAACCTCTCTCTGAGCAACTTTCAGATCTACCACGTTGGCGGCGAAATCCGGCGCCAGCGGGCCTTGGCCGACACGCAGAGCGGCATCGTTGAAACGGCTGGTTGCCGTCTGTACGGCGTTGACGGAGAACGAGAGATTCATGGTCACCCTGTCTTTGCCCAAAGGTCAGCGTTAGGTTAGTTTAGCAAAACAGCAAAAACCGCGGAATCGTTACCCACCGTGACAGGCAAACCGGTACACTGCAACTTGAGTAAGTAGGTTCTGGGCGGACTGTCACCATGTTGCTGATTGTCGGTTGGGTCATTGTACTGGCTGTGGTTTTAGGGTCCTATGTGCTCCAGGGTGGGCATATCGGCGCCGTCATTCACCCGCTGAAGATGATCATGATTGTCGGTGCCGGGGTCGGCGCATTCATCGCCTCATCCAATGCCGGCGTCATCAAGAGCGTCATCCAGACCCTGCCCAAGGCACTCAAGGGTGCCAAATTCACCAAGGCGGTGTACACAGAGCTGTTGTGCCTGCTCTATGACCTTTTGAACAAGGTCCGGCGCGACGGGTTGATGTCCATCGAAGGCGATGTCGACGACCCGGAAAACAGTCCGTTTTTCTCGCGCTACCCCAACCTGATGGCCGAGCATCATCTGATCGATTTCATCTGTGACTATTTCCGTCTGATGCTATCGGGTTCGATGGAAGCCAATGAGCTCGAAACCCTGATGGATCAGGAAATCGAAACGCATCATCAGGAAGCGGAGGTGCCCTTGAGCCTGCTGACCAAGATGGCCGACTCCATGCCAGCGTTCGGCATCGTGGCGGCCGTCATGGGCGTGGTGATCACCATGGGTTCGCTGCATCTGCCACCGCAGGAGTTGGGACCTTTGATCGGCGGAGCGCTGGTGGGTGCCTTTGTTGGCATTCTGTTCGGCTATGCCATTATCGGGCCGATTCCGGTCGCCATCGAGCACAAGGTCACCGACGAGACCAAAGCGCTGGAGGCGGTCAAGGCGACCCTGCTCGCCAGCATCAACGGTGCCCCGCCGGCAGTGGCGGTCGAACACGGGCGCAAGATGCTGTTCAGCGCGAATCGTCCGACCTTCCAGGAGTTGGACGAAGCAGTTCGCGAATCGCGCTAGGGCGCGAATGCGCGTGCGTGAGGGTCATTGGTCTTGAGCGACAAACCGGTCATCATCAAGCGGGTCAAGAAGGTCAAGGGCCACGGCCACCACGGCGGCGCCTGGAAGATTGCCTATGCCGACTTCGTAACCGCAATGATGGCGTTCTTCCTCCTCATGTGGCTGCTGACCGTGGCAACAGAGGAACAGCTACAGGGCATTTCCGACTACTTCGACCAACCGTTGCGGATATCCATGATGGGCGGTCAAGCCGTGGGCGAGCAGACCCGGCCTTTGCCCGGCGGCGGCGAGGACCTGTCCCTGACCCAGGGAGAAGTGCGCTGGGGCGACCCGACCCCGGAAGAGATTGAAGCCATGCGCCAGGCCGAAGAACTGGAGGAACTCGAAGCGCTTAAAGAGCGCATCGAACAAGCCATCGAATCCATTCCGTCCCTCAGCCAGCATCGCGACCAACTGTTGATCGACATTACCGATGAAGGCCTGCGCGTGCAGATTGTCGATCTGGAAAACCGGCCGATGTTCGAGCTGGGCAGTGCCCAGCTCCAACCCTACGCCGCCGAAATCCTGGGTGAGTTGGCGGAACTGTTCAACCAGGTGGGCAATCGGGTCAGCATTACCGGACACACCGACGCGGCCCCGTTTGCCGGCGGCGAAGCCGGCTACAGCAACTGGGAGTTGTCCAATGACCGGGCCAACGCCGCCCGTCGCGAACTGATCCGCGCCGGGCTCGACGGCGGCAAAATGCTGCGCATCGTTGGTCTGGCCTCGACCGTTCCGCTAGACCGCGAAGATGCCTTCAACGCCATCAATCGTCGCATTTCCATCATGGTGCTGAACCGTGAAGCCGAACAGGCCATTACCGGTGAGGACCAGGTGCCGATCGAAACCGAACCGGCCGAGTAAAGTTCAGGTTCTACCGCCAGCCCGCCCTGTCGGCAACGCGAACCGCTTCAGGGTTGTTGCGGCCGAGCGCCTCGACGCCGAGCCCATCGAACAGAAGCTCGCCCCACTGCTCAAGATTGTCGTGGCGATTGACGCCCTCCACAACCGGGTATTCGTAGTTGGCCTGAGCGAACAACTCCTGGGCCGCGTCGGAGGCAAGGTACTCCAGGAAACGGATCGCATTGGCGCGGTTGGGTGCATTCGAGGTGACCCCGGCGCCGCCGACATTGATGTGGACACCGCGGTCATCCTGGTTGGGAAAAATGATGCCCACTCGGTCGGCGACGGCCCGATCGGACGGATCGTCCGAATTGAGAAGGCGCAGATAGTAGTAATGATTCGCCACCGCAACATCGCATTCGCCAGCGGCCACGCCCCGGATCTGATCGGTATCGCCACCTTCCGGCCGGCGCGCCAGATTATCCACCAGCGCGCTGGCCCAGCGTTCAGCCTCTTCGGCACCATGCGTTTCAATCATCGCTGCCAGCAAAGACTGGTTGTAGATGTTGTTCGATGACCGGATGCAGACCCTGCCCTGCAGTTCAGGACGGCCCAAATCCTCGTAGCTTGAGACCAAATCGGAATCGAACCGGTCCGGGCTGTAGTAGATCAGACGCAGCCGCTGGCTGAAGCCGAACCAGAGCCCATCGAGGTGGCGCAGGTGTGCCGGAATCCGCTGATCAAGCCATTCCGATTCGACCGACTGCAGGATTCCGGCCTGCTCGGCGCGCCACAGACGGCCGGCATCCACCGTCAGCAGGACATCTGCTGGACTGGCCACGCCTTCGCGGCGGATTCGTTCCACCAGTTGATCCGAGCTTCCCTCCAGAATCCGCACCTCGATACCGGTTTCTTCGGTAAACGCGTCATAGAGCAGTTGGTCGACATCGTAGTGGCGGGCCGAGTAGACATTGACCTGACCGGCGGCCAGCGCTGCCGTCGAAAACACGGCTGTGGTCAACACGATGGTCAGCGCATAACGGGTGTTGAAGCGGTTCATAGGAACTCCTGTGAAAAACGCACGAATGATTCTCAATAGCTTGGCACAAGCCGTGATTATTTACAAATGATTCTTGTTTCACTAGTATGGTGAATTCGACGGCTGGTAGACACTTCTTGTCGCCATCCAGTTCTGACCCAACCTGCGAGTCCGTTGCCATGAGCCAACCCGCGACACAATTACAGCCAATGGCCAACCGAGGCGCCGCCGAAACCGCCATGCTGTACATGGAAAACATCAGCCACGACTTTGGCAGCCTGCGGGCCGTGGACCAAGTCACGATTGATGTTCAGCCCGGGGAGGTGGTTTGCCTGCTCGGACCGTCGGGCTGTGGCAAGTCGACGTTGTTGCGTATCGCCGCCTCACTTGAGGAATTGCAGCACGGACGGGTGTTGATCAACGGCGAGGACATGCGCGCGCCTTCCGGTCGACTGGTGCCGCCGGAACGCCGCAACGTGGGTTTGATGTTTCAGGATTCAGCCCTGTTTCCGCACCTGACCGTACTCGAAAACGTCACCTTCGGTCTTGACCGGTTTCCAACCAAAGTGCGCCAGGAACGCGCCATGGAGTTTCTGGAGAAACTGGGCATGGGCGCGCATGCCGGACGTTATCCGCACATGCTCTCCGGCGGACAGCAACAGCGCGTGGCACTGGCTCGAGCACTGGCGCCCGGACCGGGCCTGATGCTGCTTGATGAACCGTTTTCTGCCCTGGATGCACGGCTGCGCGATCGCATTCGCGACGATACTCTGCATCTGCTCAAAAAAGCTGGCGCCGGCACGCTGCTGGTCACGCATGACCCGGAAGAAGCCATGTTCATGGCGGACCGAATTGCGCTGATGAAAGACGGCAAGATCCTGCAAATGGACAGCCCGGTCGATTTGTACTGCAAGCCGGTCGATCCATTCGTCGCCACCTTCTTCGGCGAGGTCAACCGCATGGAAGGCGTCGTTGAACAGGGTGCCGTGTCTACGCCGCTCGGGCGGGTCGAGGCCCCCGAGATCGCTGACGGTACGCCGGTGCTGGTGATGGTGCGTCCGCAAGGCGTGCGCGTGGTGGTGGTCGGCGAGCAGGATGGCAAACACCGCGACAGCCATGTTGTCATGTCCCGACTGCTGGGGCGCAGCAGCATGGTGCACATTTGTGTGCACGATCAGGAGAATCGAGAATTCCACATGCACTCGACCATGCCGGGTGTGTTCCTTCCGCAGGAAAACCAGCGCGTGGAATTACATCTGGACCAGTCGCAAACCTTTGTCTTCCCGCGCGGCGCGGAAGAGTAGGCCGCTCAAAGCGGGGCTGCGCGAGGGTCAGGAGCAGCCGCGCTTGCCGCCGGGGCGAGATTTTCGCATTGCCAGGCTGAGCAGAATCACCGGCACGATGCCCACTCCCACAATCCCCAGCGCTGAGGTAGAAGCCTGGGCAAGGCGCTCATCGGAAGCCAGTTCAAAGGCGCGAACCGCAAGGGTGTCGAAGTCAAACGGGCGCAGAATGACGGTGGCCGGCAATTCCTTCATCACATCGACGAAGACCAGAATTCCGGCGGCCAGCAGGCTGGAACGCATGACCGGCAAATGAACTCGGGCCAGAGTCCGGCCGGCGGTTTGTCCGAGTGTGCGTGAGGCTGCATCCATATTCGGCGTCACCTTGGTCAGGCTCGCTTCCACGGTGTTGAAAGATACCGCCAGAAAGCGCACGAC
>SKIE01000097.1 GCA_007116585.1 Wenzhouxiangella sp.
CCAACGGTTGCCGACGAAACCCGTTATTGCAATTCGAGTCGAGAAATCAGGAGACGGCCGAAGCACCGCCGACGATTTCGGATATTTCCTGCGTGATCGCCGCCTGGCGAGCCTTGTTGTAAACCAAGCGCAGGTCATCAATCAGGCTGCTTGCATTGTCCGACGCGCTCTTCATAGCGACCATGCGGGCGGCGTGCTCGCTGGCCAGGTTCTCCAGCGTGGCCTGGTAGACCACTGATTCGATGTAGCGCACCAAAAAGTCATCCAGCAGCGCTTCCGGCTCGGGCTCATACAGGTAATCCCAGTACTGCTCCATGCCTTCCTCATCGGACGGTGGCAGCGGCAGCAACTGCTCAACAGTCGCTTTCTGGCTCATGGTGTTGATGAACCGGTTGTAGCAAAGATTGAGCCGGTCAATGCGTTCGTCGCGGAAGCCGTCCAGCATGACTTTGATGGCGCCAATCAGGTCTTCCAGGCGCGGGCGTTCACCCAGATCCTGGGTGCTGGCGGCGATATCAACCTTCAGGCGGCGGAAGAACTGGGCGGCCTTGCGGCCCACCACCACCGTTGAGACCTCAATGTCCTTGTCCTGCCAGGCTCGAAACTCTCCCAGCAGCTGGCGGAACATATTGTTGTTCAAACCACCGCACAAGCCGCGGTCGGTCGCAATCACGATATAGCCAACGCGCTTTATTTCTTTGCGCGCCACGGTAAACGGGTGCGGGTTTTCCAGGTTGGCGTGGGCAAGGTGACCGATGACCTGGCGCATCATGCGCGCATACGGCCGCGAGGCCTGCATCAGATCCTGGGCCTTGCGGATCTTGCTGGCTGAGACCATTTCCAGCGCGCTGGTGACCTTGCGCGTATTCTGGACGCTCTTGATCTTGCCAACGATTTCCTTTGAGCCACTCATGGGGTACTCACCAGCTTCCGGTGGACTTGAAGTCGTCCAGAGCGGCTTTCATTTCCGCAGCCAGTTCATCGTTCCAGTCGCCGGTCTCGTTGATCTTCTCAAGCAGCGCCTTGTGGCTGTTTGCCATGAAACTCTGCAGCGCCTGTTCAAACACGACGACCTTGTTCAGCGGCAGGTCATCGAGATACCCCTCGTTACCGGCAAACAGACTGACCGCCATGGAGGCGACTGACATCGGTGAATACTGGGCCTGCTTCATCAACTCGGTGACGCGCTGACCGCGCTCCAGCTGCTTCCGGGTCGCTTCGTCGAGGTCGGAGGCAAACTGGGAGAAGGCGGCCAATTCGCGGTACTGGGCCAGCGCCAGTCGCACGCCGCCGCCGAGCTTCTTGATGATCTTGGTCTGGGCCGCGCCGCCCACACGCGAGACTGACAGGCCGGCGTTGATGGCAGGGCGAATACCCGCATTGAACAAATCAGTTTCCAGAAAGATCTGGCCGTCGGTGATCGAAATCACGTTGGTTGGCACGAAGGCCGACACGTCACCGGCCTGGGTCTCGATGATCGGCAATGCGGTCAGCGAGCCCGTTTTGCCCTTGACCTTGCCATTGGTCATTTTCTCGACGTAGTCGGCATTGACTCGTGCGGCCCGCTCCAGCAGGCGCGAGTGCAGATAGAACACGTCGCCGGGAAACGCCTCACGGCCGGGTGGGCGCCGCAACAACAGGGAGACCTGACGATAGGCCACGGCCTGCTTGGACAGATCGTCGTAAACGATCAGTGCGTCTTCACCCCGGTCACGGAAGTATTCACCCATGGCACAGCCAGCGTAGGGCGCGATGTACTGCAGCGCCGCTGACTCAGCTGCGTTGGCAGCCACCACGATGGTGTGGTCCATCGCGCCGTGCTCTTCAAGCTTGCGCACCAGGTTGGCCACCGATGAAGTCTTCTGGCCCACGGCAACATAGATGCACTTGATACCGGTGCCTTTCTGATTGATGATTGCGTCAATCGCTACCGCGGTCTTGCCGGTCTGGCGGTCACCGATGATCAACTCACGCTGACCACGACCAACCGGCACCATGGCATCAATGGCTTTCAGACCGGTCTGGACCGGCTGACTCACGCTCTCTCGGGTGATGACACCGGGCGCGATTTTCTCGATGGGTTCGTAGGTGTCGGTTTCAATCGGGCCGTTACCGTCAATCGGGTTACCCAGCGCATCGACCACGCGACCCAGCATGGCCTCACCAACCGGCACCTGCAGAATGCGGCCGGTGCAGCGCACGGTATCGCCCTCCTTGATGTGCTTGTACTCACCCATGATCACGGCGCCGACTGAGTCGCGCTCGAGGTTCAGGGCCAGTCCATAAGTGTCGCCGGGGAACTCAATCATCTCCCCCTGCATCACGTCGGCCAGCCCGTGCAGTCGACAAATGCCGTCCGAGACGCTGACAACCATCCCCTCGGTTCGCGCTTCGGAGGAGACCTCGAACTGCTCCACGCGTGTGCGGATCAGTTCGGATATTTCAGTAGGGTTGAGGGTCTGTTGCATGCTTGCAATCCTTGAAAAATCGTGTCATCGGGCCGAATCGAGGGCCGCGTTCATCATCAACTCAGGCGGCCACCTGCCGCGCCAATCGTTCCAACTGCCCGCGCACGCTGCCGTCAATGACCTGGTCTTGTGCGCGGATGACGGCACCGCCGATCAAGCTGGGGTCTATTTCCACTTCCAGCTCAATGTCACGACCAAAACGCTGGTGGAGACGCTCGCGCAGGCTGGACTGTTCATCGTCGCTCATGGGGTGTGCCGATGTCACCAGCACATGCGCACGCGCCTCTGCCTCGCGACGCAGCGCTTCGAACTGAGCGTGAATATCGGGCAGCAACTCGAGTCGCCGATAGGTACTCAGGGTCTTTAGGAAATTGACGAAGCGCTGATCGAATGCATCGCCGCCCACACCGGTGAATACATCGAGCACCTGACCGCGGGTAAAGCGCGGGTTCTCGAGCAATCCCCGCACCGTCTCGTCAAGCGCCACCTGCGCCGCGATAGCAAGATTGTCGCTCCAGCCGGGCAGAGACTGACTTCCCTGCGCGGTCAGAAAAGCAGCTCGCGCATACGGACGGGCCAATGTGGTTCGATTCAGCATCGCCTGTCTCGCCTACAGCTGAGCAGCCAGTTTGTCGAGCAGTTCGCGGTGGGCCTTGGCGTCGATTTCCTTCTCGATCACCCGGCCGGCACCGGCCACGGCCAGCTCGGCCAGCCGCTCGCGCAGCGCTTCGCGCGCCTTGTTGCTGGCCAGTCGAATCTCGGCCTCGGCCGCAGCCACCTGGCGGTCACGCTCAGCCACCGCCGACTGCCGAGCCTCTTCGACAATCTGATTGCCGCGCGCACTGGCCTGCTCGATGATCTCGCCGGCCTTGCGACGCGCCTCTCGCAACATGTCATCGGCTTCTGCCTGAGCCCGATCCAGGGCCTGTTCAGCCTGTTCCGAATGCGCCAGCCCTTCGGCAATCTTCTGCCGCCGCTCCTCCATGGCCTGTGTCAGCGGCGGCCAGACAAACTTCATCACCGCCCAGATAAAAACCAGGAAAGTGCCGGCCTGACCGACTATGGTCCAGATACTCGGTAGCATATTGCAGCCCTAAGCGTCAGTTAATGGAAGTGCTTTTGCAAGCGGATCAACCGCCCATGGCCTGCTGAATCGGACCCAGCAGCGGGTTGGCGAACATCAGCAGTGCAGCAAAGGCAACGCCGATAATCGACAGGGCGTCAAGCAGACCAGCGATGATGAACATCCGGACCTGCAGCATGCCGGCCAGCTCGGGCTGACGCGCAGCGCCCTCCAGAAACTTGCCGCCCAACAGGGCAAAACCGATCGCGGTACCAACCGCCGTAGCAACGAAGATCAGGCCGACGGCGATCGCAGTGTTTGCCTGTACCTGAGCAATCAGGCTGGCCAGTTCCATTGAAGATGCTTCCATTGTTGTCTCCTAAAAGATGCCTTGATGTAGAGCGAAAAGCGAAGTTGAGAGTCGACGGTTTTGTGATTAGTGTTTTTCATAGGCCAACGACAAATACACAATCGTCAGCGTCATGAACAAGAAGGCCTGCAAGGGCACGACCAGAATGTGGAAGATCGCCCATGCGCCACCGGGAATGAACTGAATCCACCACGGCAGCAGCGCAATCAGCACAAAGATGAGCTCAGCCGCATAGAGGTTGCCAAATAGTCGCATGGCCAGTGATACGGTCTTGGCGACGAGCTCCACGATATTGAGAACCAGGTTCGGGATCCACAGCAACGGGTTCGGGCCGAAGGGATGGGTAAACAACTCCGTGCCGAAGCCACCGAAACCCTTGCCCTTGATTCCGTAAATGATGATCAGGCCGAGCACCGTAATCGATAAGCCGAACGGTGCGTTGATGTCGGCTGAGGGGACGATGCGGAAGTAATCCACGCCGACGATGTACATGGCCAGCGGGACATAGTCGACCGGCACCAGGTCCATAAGATTCCACAGGAACACGACGCCAAAAATTGTCAGCGCCAGCGGGCCGACGAAGTTGCGCGGACCGTGGAAGCTTTCCTTGACCGTGTTGTCAACAAAGTCGATCAGCAGCTCAACAAAATTCTGCAGTTTTCCGGGCTCGCCGGAGGTGGCACGGCGCGCAGCCATATACAGAAACCCAAGCAGGAACAGACCCAGCACCCAGGACACAATCATGGTGTCGACGTGCCAGACGAAAGGGTCCATGTCGTGGGACTGGGGCAGACGCAGGTTCGTGATGTGGTGGCGCACGAAATCGCCTGCTTCAGCCTCTTCGTTCCAGACGAAGCTGGCGCGCTCCTTGGTTTGCGCCCACCAGCCACCCAGACCCGAGACCGACTCTGACGCAGTCGCGCCGGCCACCTCGTTCATGCCATTCTGGGCCTGTGCAGATCCTTCAGATTGCTCGTTACCGCTAGCCATGATTTTCTGTATTGGAGCTCTCTTTAGTCGCTATCCATCACCGAACTCGGCAACGAAGACACCTTGCGCATTGCCAGCCAATAGGCCGTGAATGTGACCATGTATCCGATCACCACCGGCAAAAAATAACCGGCAAACCATTTGGCGACGACCATGAACAGAATCGCCGCCAGCACAAACTTCAGCGCCATGGCCCGGTAAAACGTCCGCACCATGGACTTCGCATCGCTGCCTTGTGACAAGGCAACCCGCAGGCCGGCAATCGCGGTCAGGAACAAACTGAATGCCCCTCCACTCAATGCCGCAATCGCCATCTCCAGGCCTCCGACGAACCCGAAGAGCACGGCCACAAGAACCGCAAGCAGCGCCTGACCACGCAGCAACCAGGCGATCAAGCGAGCAAACGCTTCGTCTGAGGAGTCCGACTCAACCATTCATCCCACCCGTTGGCTTAACCCGGCTGCAGACCCGATTGTCACTGCTACAGCCAGAGCCCCACGAGTCCAGCCTGAGGACTCAGACGCCCGCGAATACCTAGCTTGCGAAGCCGCTGAAGTATAGCAGTCCAGCACCGGCCACGGCAAGAAATCGGGCTTATTTGCCGACCCGACCATACTCATGACCGGCGCAAGCGCTCGATCAGACCGTCGAGTTCGTCAAGGCTTGTATAGCGAATCGCAAGCTGACCCTTGCCGCTGGCCTGATGAGACACCCGCACCGGGGCACACAAGCGCTCACTCAGCTCCTGCTCGAGGCGCTCAAGATCGGGGTTGCGCTGGCGAGCCGGCCGGGCCGACGATCCGGCGCCGTCTTCACGCATGCGGCGCACCAGTGCTTCGGTCTGACGAACCGACAGCTCCAGATTGACGACCTGCTGGGCGGCGCGCACCTGGTCGGCCCGGCTCAGGGTCAACAGGGCGCGCGCATGACCCATATTCAGGCGGCGCTGGTCAACCAGCTCGCGCACCTCCGGCGCCAGCTCCAGCAGGCGCAGCAAGTTAGTCACCGCCGCGCGCGAGCGCCCGACATTTTCCGCAGCCTGCTCATGGGTCAGTTCGAACTCATCAATCAGGCGCTTGAGCGCCGCCGCCTCTTCGAGCGGGTTGAGATCTTCACGCTGAATGTTTTCGATCAATGCCAGCGCCAGCGTTGCCTCGTCCGGCACTTCGCGGATGATGGCGGGAATGGTGTCCATGCCGGCCATGCGGCTGGCGCGCCAGCGGCGCTCCCCGGCAATCAGTTCGTAACGCCCGGCGCGGGCCAGCGGACGGACCACGACCGGCTGAACCAACCCCTGCGCCCTGATCGATTCGGACAACTCTTCGAGCCGCTCCGGATCCATGCCGGTTCGAGGCTGGTAGCGCCCCGGCTGGATTGCATCAAGCGGCAACTGGCGCAATGCGCTGCTGTCGTCGGCGGGCGCGGCGGGCGAATCACCCGCTGCGCGCGACTTGCCCAGCAATGCACCGAGATTTCGACCCAGCGGCTTTTTCTTGCGCGGCGTGCTCATGTCAGCGCCGCCCCGGTACGGCGCAGATATTCACCGGCCAGACCCAGGTAAGCGATGGCACCGCGCGATTCTCGATCGTATTCAATGACCGACTGCCCGTAGCTGGGTGCCTCGGCGACGCGCACGTTGCGCGGCACCACGGTGGTAAAGAGCTTGTCGCCGAAATGCTCCTGCAGCTGCCGTGAGACCGCACCGGAGAGGTTGTTGCGGACATCGAACATGGTTCGGACCAGGCCCTCGATTTCCAGACTCGGATTGACAGAATCCTGCACCTGCTCGATGGTGTTGAGCAACGCGGTCAGACCCTCAAGCGCGTAATATTCGCACTGCATTGGAATAAGCACGCCGTCAGCCGCAGTCAAGGCGTTGAGGGTGAGCACATTCAGCGCCGGCGGGCAATCAATGATGATGTGGTGATAGCGCCCCGTCAACGGCTCGAGGGCCTGCTTCAGCACCACGGCGCGATCATCGAGTTCCAGCAAGGCGACCTCGGCGGCGGTCAGGTCGCCATTGGCCGGAATCAGGTCGAGCTTCATCGCGTCGAGACGGCGGATGACATCAGCGGCCGGCTGTTCGTCCAGCAGGATCTCGCACACCGTCGCTTCGTGCTGCTCGATTTCAAGTCCACAGCCGGTGCTGGCATTGCCCTGCGGGTCCATGTCGACCAGCAGCACCCGGCGGTCGAGTTCCGCCAGGCCCGCGGCCAGGTTCAGCGCCGTGGTCGTCTTGCCGACCCCGCCCTTTTGGTTGGCCACCGCCACAATCCGGCATTTGCTTGCTGTCATTGCCTTCTCACGGTTGCCAGACACCGCCGCTCGGGCAGGTCAGCAACCTTCAGTTCATCCAGCGTGACATTGTACGGCGGCGGCACGGCCAACCGCTCGCTTTCCGAGAGATCGCCCTTCATCGCCAGCAGCGGCACGCCTCGGTCCAGCCAGTAAGCCGCCCAGCCGACCAGGCGCTCCAGCGGCGCCAGCGCCCGCGCGATGATCGCATCAGGCCCGGGCTCGGCCCGATACGACTCCAGCCGCCCCTGGACCGGCTCGATATTGCCCAGCCCCAGCTCGCGCCGAACCTGGCGCAGAAAGCGAATCTTCTTGCCGTTGCTGTCGATCAATACGAAATCACGATCCGGGCAGGCGATCGCCAGCGGCACGCCCGGCAGGCCCGGCCCGGTGCCCGCATCCAGCAGTCGGCGGCCAACCAGGAACGGCACAAGCGCCAGGCTGTCGAGGAGGTGGCGTGCTACCATTTCGTCCGGTTGGTCGATTGCTGTGAGGTTGTAGGCTCGATTCCAGCGCCGCAGCAGACTCAGATAGTCCAGCAGCTTGTCGCGGTCGGCCGCGCTCACGTCAAGCCCCATGCAACTCAGCCCGGCCTCCAGCACTGGTGCCTGCGTGCTAAGCGCCGATGCATCGGCGGCCCGTTCGACAGTCATCGAGCAAGAGCTCCCGATCATGCGAAAAGTCGTCATTATAGGTTTGTTGCTGGTAGTCACTGCCTGGCTGCTGATCATGCCCGGCGTGGTCGGGATCTACCTGCGCGATTCCGTACCGGACTGGCTGAGCGAATGGTCGACCCCGGAAGAAGCCGGCTATAAGCCGGGCTGGTTTCAATCCGAACTTCACTGGCAGCCCGAACCCGCGCTGGAACTGCGCCTGCGCGCGCGTCATTTTCCGCCGCTGCGCGCCGGCTGGCTTGCGCTGACCGGCACGCTGGAACTGCCTCTGAGCACGCAGCCGGCCGATCTGCGCGGCCATGTGGGGCTGGCCGGGGGCTGGCATCTGCACGTCCGCGCCGATGACTTTCGGCCACTGATCAACGGCAACATTGAGGCACGCGGCCTGTCGTTGAACGTCTCGCAAACGGGCGGGCAGC
>SKIE01000352.1 GCA_007116585.1 Wenzhouxiangella sp.
ACCTTGGGCGGGTTCTGGTAGAGCCCAACAACCAGGGTCCGGTCGGCGCGATCAGAATCCGCGCTGGCAGACAGCGGGGAAAACAGGCCAGCCAACAGCACAACCGCGCAAAGCCAAGCCCTTGAGATAGCGTGGCTGCGTTGTCGGACTGCTCCCGTCATGGAATCCATCACTTCATCTGCCTGAGCCTTGATGGAGTATACGGAGACATTGATAGCAATGCATACATGCTTTTGTGACGACTGGCAACAATTACCTGGCTTGCGCGCGCCCGCAGGCCCCAGTAGATTAGCGACTGTTTCTTTGCCAATCTTGAGAAAAATTCATGTCAATCAAACAAAACCGGCTGTTTGTGGCTATGGTGGCCGCGGCAGCGTTCAGCACCACGATGCCTTCATTGGCAGCATCTGATCCGATAGAGCGCTGCCGTCAGGCTGACAGTGACCGCGAGCGAATTGCCTGCCTGGAAGCGGCGTTGCGCGGGTCGGATGAAATTCCGCAGACCGTGACGGAAACAGCACAGGAGACGCCGCCACAAGAGCCCACGCCCGCGGCATCGGCACCAGAGCTTGCGCCGGAACCAGACCCCATCGCGGAGGTCGCCCCAACAGAGCCCGAAGGCGCCGACTTGGGCTCGGAGCAGGTCACCGCGCGTCGTGCTCGAGCCAGCGAAGAAGAACCGGCACCGCGACTGCAGGCGGCTGTTGCCAGTGTGGAGATCGTCCCGTTTCAGCGTTTGCAGGTGACGCTGGATAACGGCCATGTCTGGCGTCAAATTCGAGGTGATACCCAGCGCATCAACGAACGCCGCGCGGCCAACCAGACGGTGGAAATCTGGGAATCCAACCTGGGGGGTTATCGCATGCGCATGAATGAAATGGCGCGAACCATTCGAGTCGAACGCGTCCGTTAAGCCAGGCCCAAAAAAAGCGACCGCCTGTGCAGGGCGGTCGCTTTTTGGTCGAGCTTCAAGCTGTACCGGCTAGAACCGCTTGCCGAGGTTCACGAAGGCACGGCGGCCAATCAGGTCATGACCCGACTGAACAACGATGTTCATCCGCGCCGGCCCCGTGCCCTGGCCGATGATGGGCGGGCTGCGGTCCAGCGCATTGGCGACACCCAGCGTGACTGACCAGTCGTCTCGGTCATACGACAGTGACAGATCGTGCTGGAAGTAGCTGCCGATGTAGTCGATATCACGACACAGAACGCCCTCCGGCGCACCCAGAATGCCGCAGGCATTGGCAACGCCCGGAGCGGCAAAGGCCGGCGTGTTGAGTTGCTGGCCCGAACCGATATAGCGCATCCGCCACAAGCCGACCCAGGGTCCGCTGTCGACCCGAACCGACAGGTTGCCGCGCCATTCCGGCGTGCCAATCGTACCGGCAAAATCAACCGTCGGCGCATCCGGATTGACCTGCTCTTTCTGCTCCATCAGATGGGTAACCGTCGCCGAAACCGTCAGATCAGCACCGTTGAGGAAATCGCCGAGCCCGGTGCGGAAGCGGGTATTGATATCGATGCCGCGTGAGGTCAGCTTGCCGATGTTGATAAACGCGGCATCCACATCGGTGATAACGGCCGTGGCCGGGTTTCCGCCAGCGCGGCTGATCCGCGCGCAGTTGGGATCGGCCAGGTTGGGATCACCGCCATAGCACTGGGCCAGGATCGATGCGGGATTGCTTTCACGCAGCGTATCGTTGATCTCGATGTCAAAGTAAGTCGCCGACAGTTGCCAGTCGTAGTTGGCCGCCCACGGCTGAGAAAGCACGAAACCAAAGGTGAACGACTCCGAGGTTTCCGCCTGGGCATCCGGGTTACCGCCCGTGGTGGTCGGTATGCCGGTCGTGGCCAGAAGACCGAGCTGAGTGGGGTCAACACCATCGGCCACACAGTTAGCCAGCAGCTCCGCGGTGCGGGTATCGAGCGCGGGGTCGTACTCCCCGTCCGTACGGGCATCGTTGGGCACGCGGCAGGGATCAAGCAGGCCCGAGATGGTACCTGCCTGACCGGCCAGGAACTGCTCACGCAGATTGGGCGCGCGGAAAGTGGTACCGAAAGTGCTGCGCAGGCGCAGGAAGTCAGTCGGCTGGAAATCCGCCTTGACGCTGTAGGTGAGCTCGGAGCCGAAGTTTTCCTCGGAGGTGTAGCGACCCGACAGGTTCAGCGCGAAACGCTCATGCAGCGGGATCTCGGTTTCGGCGAACACCTCCCACAGCGACGTGCTGCCAATGGTATCGCCTTCAATATCCGGCACTTCCGAAGAGGCCAGGCCCTGCCCGCGCACGATGTCGGTCTCGGACTTGATGCTTTGCTCACGATACTCGGCACCCAGTACCAGCCCAACCGTACCGGTGCGCATGTCGAACAGATCACCGGTCACGATGGCCGAGACCATGGACTGCTCCAGCTTGGTCTGCGTGATCGAGTTGCCAAACAGGAAGTCGGCTTCTTCCTGGGTTGCAAATGTGCCGTCACCGCCCGCCGCGGTAAACAGCGTCGGCGAGAAGAAGTTCGCCGGAACACACTGCGGGAAGTTGGGGAAACCGAAGTTCAGCGTCTCCTGTCCACCCATGCCGCAGATCACCTCACCGTCTGCGTTGAGCCGTGCGGTGTAGATGGACTCACGCAGATGCGGGTCGATCAGGATGCGCTGCTTGGAGGTGCCGAAGCTGCGGTCATATGATGCCCAGACGTCGTAGACCCAGTTGCGCTGGTCCAGTCCACCGATGGCCAATTCCCCTTCCAGGCCGCCGACAAACCGGACGTTGGAGACTTCCGAAGCCCGCCGTTGGTCCAGGTCCTGCAGTCGCAGCACCGGGAGTGCGTCTTCGCCAAACGGGTTGAACGGGTTCTGAACCAGGATTGGCGCGCCGTCACCGTCAACGATGATGTTGCCGTTGGCATCTTCTTGGGGAATGAAGCCCGGAATTCCGGGGAAGACCTGCTCGCGGGGGAATACGCCCACCGAGTTGCGCGAGGCATAGGAGGCCTCAAAGTACAGGCTGTCGCGGCTGAACAGATCAATGTCCTGATGGCCGGTGGCGAAAATATTGAACCGTTCCAGTTCTTCAAGCAGGTTGGCCTCCCGCTCCGAGTCCTGCAGCGTGTACAGGTCAGTGGTGCGGAAGTTGGTGCCTGCTGCCAGCAAATCGGCATTGGTGATCCAGTTCTCCGGAAGCCCGGGGCTGTTCAGACCAGGCGCGAAGAAGGTGAATCCGCCAGCGCTGAGCAGGAAGGCCGAATTGGCCGGTCGGTTATCGCGACAGGTGGAATAGGTATTGCCGTCGTTGCCGATCTGATGGCTGCGCAGGCAGTCATTGAAGTTGGAGCGGTCGCCGACAATCACCGACTCACGGTCGAAATATTCAAGCGCAACGGTGAAATTGCCGCGATCATTCGAGCCGCCACCGATCAGACCCAGCTGGGTGATTTCGCCCCCGGAACGCTGTGGCGCCGTGCCGAAAGCCGTCAATTCCAAGCCCTCGACGTCCCGGCGCAAAATCACGTTGGCCACACCGGCCACGGCGTCGGCGCCATAAATCGAAGATGCGCCATCGGTCAGGATTTCCACCCGATCAATCAGCGAGCCCGGAATGAGGTTGAGGTCAGGTGCCACCGGGGCACCGCGCACACCGGCGGGCGCCAGACGACGGCCATTGACCATCAGCAGGGTGCGTTCAGGTCCAAGACCGCGCAAAGCCACTGCCTGTCCACCCAGGCCAGTCGAAGAAATACCCTCCACCGCTGCGGTGGGCGAGCCGGCGGTAACAGAACCATCCAGCTGCTCGCCGGAGACAACCGTGGCATCGGAGATGATCGCACCGGCATCGACCAGACCCACCAGGCGAGCTTCGCCGGCATCGACTACCTGCAGTGGCGAAATGGATGAGTACTCGTCACGCCGCAAGCGTGACCCTGTGACAACAATTCGATCCTCGGTTTCTTCTTCCAGCTCGGGTTCAGTCGCCTGTTGAGCCCAAGTGGGTGCTGCTGTCAGAGTCGCGCCGCCGGCCAGCGCCAGCGACGATGCCAATATGCCAATCAAACTTGGATGCTTCATTATTCTGAAATCCCTCTTGTCTGTAGCGCCACTTTCAAGCAGTGACGCGTCCCGTCGTATATCGGACGATTGCCCGATTCTCTATCACCGGCGATACCAGTATCGCCCCTCGCTGGTCAAACGCTCAACGCGACTTGTCCCAACCCTCCTGACGTGGGCGCTGACCTTCCGGCATTCTATGCCAGCCCCTGAAGCTCCGCAACACGCCATTTTTCAGGCCTCCGCACAGTCTGGAATTTGCATCTATCGGCTGATAGTGCGCTTGGGCTGCTTCGACTGATACAGTATTGCAATGTCGTTCAACAACGGAGGATTGTGCGTGGTCGTTCGGAGACAAGATGGCAAGAAAAGCAACAGCATGACGCGGCTGGTCCGCATACTGCCGGCAATCTGCCTGGTCACCGGCACAGGATTTGCCACCGTGCCGGAAGATGCCAGTGAATCCCGACACCTTGAAGTCGCCGCGGTCTACAACGACGAGGCAATACAGATTCGCTTTCGCTACCAAACCGAGCAGCCATCCTGGTATCACCAGGTCTGGCGATACAGCGACGGCGAATGGGTACGGCACGGGTCAGGAGTGCCGGGCAGCACGCCCTACCGGCTCTACGAAGACCGCATCAGCATGATGCTCAGCGACGAGGCTGTGCCTGATTTCGCCCGTTTCGGCGGCTTCATGACGGCACACGAAGGGATGCGCCACCTCGACTCCGCCGCCAGCACCGAAGCGGTCGAGGATCACCCGGTTCTGGGCCGGGAGATGGGCCGTAGCGACGTGCGCAAATTCATCCCCGGCAGCCGCGAAGACGAAGCCGCCGCTGAATGGGATGATTTGAAATCCGACGACGAACTGCAGGCCATGCGCAAGCGCGGTGAGTTCATCGACCTGTGGCAGTGGCGATCACATCGCTCGAATCCGGTGGGTAAGGCCGATAACGGTTACGTGCTGCACTATCGCCTGAACGCCAGCGGTCGGGGGATGTTCACGACCAACTGGGATGACGATACCGGCCAACCCGCCTGGATGTTTGATCCGGAGGTCACCGGCATGCATGCCTTGTCATGGCAGCGTCTGATTGACGGAGAATACGGTCAGGATGACTATTACTATCTGGCCGAAAGCCACGCCGTTCGGTTCGACCCGAATCACGGCTGGCAGGAGGGCGATGTCATACCGCAGCGCCTCCTGCGCGAGCCCAGCGGGAGCCGGGGCGCTATTGCGGCCGATGGTCGCTACCACGACGGTGCCTGGCATGTGGCCCTGACGCGCAGTCTGGACGCGCCTGATCCCAAAGACAGCAAGAGTCTGAAGCCCGGAGGCCAATACACGGTTGCCTTTGCCGTGCATGAGGGCAAAGGCGCACGCTGGCATCATGTATCCATGCCCCTGACCCTGATTCTCGACAACGGACAGGACGAGGAACCCGAGCGCATCACGCCCCGGATCATTGCCAGGTATGTCGATGGCAACCTTGATGGCGCCGAATTCACCTTTGCCAGAGTCCCTCTGATTCACCCGGGCCAGATCACCTGGCAATGGCTACACAGCGCGGGCCATCCGGGCTATCAGATTGTGCGTGATACCCCTACCGGATTCCACGACGTCTCTCCGCTACACCCCTTCTATCGGCTGGCTGAATGGATCATTCACCATGACGAGACCGGGAAATTGCCGGAGGAGGTCAGTCGAAACCAGTAACTGACGATGCCCGGTCAACACTGACCGGGCATCATCGTGCCCGTCAGGGGATGGCGAGCAGCGACTTCAGATTGGCGTCAGCATCCTCCACCAGCTCGATGTTGCCGCTGGGCGAGGTAAACAGGCTGGTCACGCCGGGCCCATGGCCGGCCGTCATGCTTTTGCCATGCACCACCACGCCGACCGAGATCGCGCCGCCCCGCCAGGTGCGGCCGTGGGAGTGATCGGCATCGGTGATCGCGACGATATCGCCGAAGCGCAGCGTGTGCAGGTTGTAGCGCTCGTTAACGTCTTCGTCAAACATCTGGATGTCGTAGTCGCCGGTATACACGTGATCGCGGCCCAGGCCCGACCCCATGATTTTCGCTGGAATCATATGCGTCACCGGCATGCGCAAACGACCTTCCGCGGTCACGCCGGCACCATGCCCGTTGAGCGCCTCGATCAGATCCGGGCTGGCGTTGAAGACGCGGACATCTTCCACGTTGGTCAACCGCATGCCCGCACCCACAGAGCGCACCTGCATGCGATCGCCGATCACCAGCTGGTCGTACACCTCAGGCGCGAAATCAACCATGACGTGCTCAACACCGCCGTGCTTTCCGATCACCCAGCCGGACTCACCGGCAGCAGCGCCGGAGACCAGCCTCACCCGGTTGCCGATCATCGACAGGGCGTTGAGTGCTCTGTTGTCGTTGCCGGTCCGGCTGCCCGAACCCAGGTTGTAGATGCTGACTGCCGGTTCGACATGGTTGCCGGCCATGTTCACCGCCGAGTCGCCGGTGCGGAAGTTGTACGTGATCGATCCGGTCCCGGGCACCATGGCGACTGACCCATCGGCCTTGACCCGATAGATCGAAGCCCGCATGGCCGGCTGGGAAATCTCGCCGATAACAGCCTGCTCGACCAGTTCATCGGCGTTGTACTCGATTGGCTGGAGCTCCGCCGCCGCCCACAATGGGAGCGCCAGCAGCACACTCATCAGCGTTATAAAGTTTCTTTTCATGGTTGATGTCACCTGGTTGAATCATGCGCGGTCGATGTTACCGCGAATGATTCAGGGACCGCTGGCTGTAAAGCTTCTCATAAAGCGGCTGACAGAACGCCGCGACTTCCGCGGCCTGCCCCGTCAGCTGGATATCACGCGCCTTCGGGGCGGCAAAGCCGGTCGACCGCCACACCGAGTCATACCAGTATCTGGCCCAGACGCCGTCACTGTCGCGCGGGCCCGGCGGCCACTTCAGCATTTCAGCCACAAACCCGATACCCAGCCAGCCGCACAGCGCACGCAGATGGGCTTCCGGGTCAGCCAGGAATTCTCCGCCGTCGATGACCGGCGGCAAACGGCCCGTCTGCCTTTCCAGCCAGTCAAACAGCATGATCTGCTGCGGCAGGCCGACGTCTTCCGGCGTGATTTGATCGGTTCCTCGCGCACGAACATAAGAGGCAACGACTTCATCCGGCCGCCGGATCAGAAAGATATTGGTCAGCTCGGCGATCCAGTCCAGATCAATATGCGGGTGGAGGTGGTGGCACATGTGCTTCTGATACCAGACTGGCTTTTTATCCGGTACCTCGCCAACCGTCAGCTCGGCCACGACACGGCGCCAGTCGCTATCGCCGGCGGCGATGACTTCGTCGCGGCCGGGATGGTCGGCGCCGCTCATCGCCAGCCAGGCAGCATACAGCGGTTCATCACTGACCGAGCAATCCGGCCGGTTTTCCCACGACCGCATCATGGCGGTGGAGATATTGCGTGGACCGGACCACATGGCAATACGCAGCGGCTCAGCCAAATCGATCACCCTGGCCAACGGCGCGCGGCCACATCGGCGTGCACCAACCCGGCATAAAGTGACTGCAATCGCCGCGTGACCGGTCCCGGCAGCGGGCTTTGCATGGGTCTTCCATCAACCGAGCGCACTGGGGTCAACCCGCCCAGCGTGCCGGTCACAAACGCCTCTTCGGCCCCGTAGACATCTGTCAGGCTGAAGTCCCTCTCGAAACAGGGAATATCATGATCGCGGCAGATCTTTATGACATTGCCGCGTGTGATGCCCCCGAGGCAATACTTGCCGCTGGAGGTCCATACCTCGCCCCGGCGCACGATGAAAAAATGGGTGGAGTTACACGTCGCCACGAACCCGTGCGGGTCCAGCATCAGCGCCTCATCGGCGCCAGCTTCATTGGCCTGTATGCAGGCATTGATGCAGTTGAACTTCGCATGCGAATTGATTTTGGGATCCTGCGCATCCGGTGCGCTGCGCCGCACATGCACCGTAAACAGCTTGAGGCCGCGCCCGGCTGCCGCTGGATCATGCGGGCTCCTGGCCGGCACGATCACGAGGGTAGCTTGGCCTACCGCCAGGCGAGGATCCTGATACGGCTCCCGGCGAATGCCCCGGGTCACCATCAGGCGCAGGTGGGCATCATTTTCCAGACTGTTTGCGGCAATCGTCTCGTAGATCGCGCGAGTCAA
>SKIE01000242.1 GCA_007116585.1 Wenzhouxiangella sp.
CAGCCTCAATCCGGGCGAACAGGTCGGCATTCAGGTTGATGGCATCGCTGTGGGCCGACAACCGCGGCGCCATCTCGCGCTGCACTGCCTGCAGGTTCTCATTGGTGTTGGCGCCGCTCAAGTTGCTGAACACGCGCATGACGTTGCCCAGCGTCTGTCCGGCGCGCTCGAGTTCAACAATGGTGTTGTCAAACGTGGGCGCGTCGGGGTTGGCGGCAATGGCATCAATTTCCTCGCGATGCTCGGCCATGCCCTGCTCGATTGCCGGCGCGAAGTGCTCGTCTTCGATCAGATCGAACTGCGGCAGGCCGTAGGGCAGCGGGCTGTCAACCAGCAGCGGGTTGACCTGTTCGGGCTCGGCCACGATTTCCTCAGGCTCTGCCTCGGTGCCGATCGGCTGGGTCGGCGCTTCCGGGGGCGGCGGGGGTTCAGACTCAGAACACGCGGCCAGGGCCAGCGCAAGCGGGAGAGATAACAACAAGAGGCGGTTCACGGGTCGGACAGTCCATGGCTGCAGATAAGGTTGAAATAATACCACCGGGCCGGACTAACGGCGTCGCGCCCGGAAAAAGCTGCGCAGCATCTGCGCCGACTCCTCGGCCAGCACGCCCGCAGTCACTTCGCAGCGGTGATTGAGCGCGGGGTTGTCCAGTATGCGGAACACGGAATGCGCCGCGCCCGTGCGGGGGTCGTCGGCTGCATACACCACCCGGTCAATCCGAGCCTGAACAATCGCGCCGGCACACATTGCACAAGGCTCAAGGGTGACATACAGCGTCGTTCCGGGCATGCGATAGTTGCCCAGCTTGGCCGCAGCCGCCCTGAGCGCGGTCATCTCGGCGTGCGCGCTGGGGTCGTGATCGCGAATCAGCGTATTGAAACCCTCACCCAACACCTCTTGTTCGCGCACCACCAATGCACCGACCGGCACCTCGCCCAGGGATTCGGCCTGGCGGGCCAACTCCAGGGCGCGCGTCATCCAGCGCTGATCTGCCGCCGATTGTTCTGACTCCGCCATCAAAACGTCACACTCATTGGAAAAAGTCATTTATGGTAAGTCAAGGGTTGAATCAGGATCGGGGTACAGCATGGGCAATCGTTCAGTTTCTGCTAAGTGGTCTTTCATCTCCATTGTCTGCAGCCTGCTTTTTTTGGCGCCGCTGACATCTTTTGCCGCTGTTGGTCTGACCAACGCTGATTTTTCTGCCCAAAGCGGCAGCTGGCAGGACGGCGAGGGCCCGCCCGCATGGGCGCTGTCGCTGGACCGCGATGACCAGTTCGGCATCGTCGAAGACATCGATTTCGCTTTCAGCGGGTCGCGCAGCTTCTATTTCAGCGCCCTGGGCCGCGGCTTTGGTGATTCGCGCATGGACCAGTGCGTGGTTCTCGACGACCCCTTCGATGCCCTGATGCTGTCGGTGCATGTACTCACCGATGAACCCGACCCCGAACTGGCCCTGCGCCTGCGGGTGGATTTCTATGCCGACAGCGCTTGCGATGAGGATTCAGCCAACTCGGGCGATGAGCAAATCGGCACGGACGTAGGCTTGAGCGAGGAACGGGTCGACCCGGGCGAATGGACCCGCATCGACAGCGAGACCCGTCTGGCCAGCGAATTGGGCGAGGACGTACGCTCAGCCCGAATCAGCCTGCGCGTGCGCGACCGCAGTAATGACGGCCAGCCGCGCGACCCGGCCCGCATTGTCTGGCTCGATGCCGTCTCGCTGGAAGCCGACGTTACCTTCCTGCCGGCCGCTCAACGCGATGCCCTGCGTGATCTCTACACCGCCACCGACGGGCCCAACTGGGTCGAGTCGCTGGGCTGGATGGATGCTGAAGGCACCGAGTGCAGCTGGCATGGCGTGACCTGCAGCGACAGCGGCGAGACCCTGCTGCGGCTGGATTTGTCCGGCAATGGCCTGATCGGCGAGCTGCCCGAGAACCTGCAGGCTTTGTCCGATCTCACACCCGGCGAAGGCCTGGACCTGTGCTGGAATGAGATCCTCATCGACGGCGATCTGACCGACTTTGTCAGCGCAGTCCACATCGGCGGTGATCCGGGCTTCTGCCAGGGCGTGGACCGCCTGCCCTTCAGCCAGGCCCTGACCGGCAATTATTTTCAGCCTGAAGGCCGCGACGGCGAAGGCTTCAGCCTGAACATGCTCGGCGCCGGTGCCGCCTTGCTCTACTGGGCCACCTACGACGACGAAGGCGAACCGCTGTGGCTGTTCGGCAGCGGCCGCGCCAATGGCCGGGTGCTGCGCATTCCCGATCTCTACACGACCGGCAACACCGATGGCGAGCTTGATATCCAGCGCGTCGGCCAGGCCAGCCTGGTCTTCACCACCGACAGCGAACAGCCCGACTGTCGCCAGGCGCTTTTGCGATTCTCCGCCGACGGTGCTGCCTTTGGCGCCATGGACGGGCGCGAGCTGACCGCGCTTGACGAACAGGCAGGCTGCAGCGAGACCGCCCAGCCCGACGGCCTCCTGACCGAACTGGCCGGGGTCTGGTTTGATCCGGATCTGGATGGACAGGGTCTGACCTTCACGCCCCTGGGCAGCGACAGACTTGTGCTCAACTGGTTCGGCTACGACGAGGACGGCCAGCAGGTCTGGCGCATCGGGTCCGGCGTGGTCGCTGGTGCCGACAGCATCCAGTTCGAAGAACTGCTGGCGGTCAGCGGTGGCTCCTTCAACGGACCGATCAGCCCGGACGGCCTGGACTTCGATACCGAAGGCAGCGCCCTGCTGACCCGAACCGAGGCGGGCTGGGAGTTCGACTTGCGCGAACCGGACGGGCGCTTGATCCGTTTGCACTTAAGCGAACTCGACGCCAGCCCCGATCTGCTAGCCGCCACCGGACGGCGCATTGACCTTGAGATGGCGCCAGAAGATCTGGCTGAACTGTATCAACGCAGCCCCTTCAGCGACGACCGCCTGCCCGGCCAGGTGCGTTTTGACGGCAGTGATGAGGTACAGGCACTCACCGGCGTTCGCTTCCGCGGCAGCTCCTCTCGCCGGATGCCGAAAAAATCGTTCAACATCCGTTTTGAAAACCCGCAGCCGCTGCTGTTTGGCAGCGACCGGATGAACTTGAACGCCATGTACACCGACCCTACCGGCATGCGAGAGGCACTGAGTTTCGGGCTGTTTCATCTCCTTGGCCAGCCTGCCCCGAAAACCCGACACTTCGACTTGTGGATCAACGGCATCTATGAGGGCACCTACACCCACATCCAGCGCGTCGATGAGACACTTCTCGAACAAAGCGGGCTCAATCCCGAAGGAACACTGGTTAGAGATAACTTCCGTGACTTCGAAGAGCTATCACCATCGGCCTTTGGCCACGACTTCTATGGCCTTGACCGGGACGAGCGACTGGCGCTGATTGCCGATACCTTCGGCTCACGTGGCGATCCCGAATGGGAGCCGGTCCTTGAGCTGATCGAATGGGTTCAGGCCACCCCAACGGGTGCGGATTTTGCTGCAGGCTTTGCCGAACGAGTGGATGTCGAAAACTTCATCGACTGGCTGGCGCTGCACTGGATTCTCGGTGACATCGATTCCTTTGCCGATGACTACTGGCTCTATCTGGATCACGACGATCCGGACGCGCGCTGGCAATTCATTCCATGGGACAAGGATCTCGCGCTGGGCTCGCACTGGCGCGGTAATTTTTTCGACACCAGCAACGACTTCTTTGCCTACGAGTATCTGTTGACCACCGCACAACAGCCGGGCAATGAGCTGTTCAACAAATTCATGCGCACCCCAGCGCTTCGAGACCAGGCGTACGCGCGCCTGCGCGAACTGCTGGAAGAGCTCCTGCCGGTCGAGCTGCGAATGGAGCGCGCCGCTGCGCTGGCAGAACAACTCGAAGACAGCTTCAACATCAGGCGCGGCCCGCAGGCCTTTGCCATCCACCCCGGAAACCACCATGGCGTGGCTGACAGGTTTGCCGATCAGGCCGAATCCATTCGTGATTTCATTGAGCTCAGAAGCCGCTTTCTCAGCCGGCAGATCGACCCCATTCAAGGGGCTGAGGACCAGGCTGAAGCAACAGTCGAAGAGGGCTGGAACCGCCCTGTGTTCCTGACCGACGCTACAGGCTTCACAATGGCATCCGTCAGGCCGCTCGACGTATTCGGTAAATCGGCCCTGTCAATCGCGGTGGAACCTGGCGAAGACATCAACGGCATCAACCATCGCTGGCTGATGAATGTGTCCAGCTGGACCGGCCCGGTGGAACTGACCTTGTATTATCGCAACGACATCAGCGGTGCCTGGGGCCGCGGCAACTGGTATACCGGCGGCGGTGTTCCGATCGGTCGGCAGGATGAGTTGCAGCTGGTGATGACCACCCCCACCGGTACGACAGAGATGCCACCGGTACGGATCAAACCCTATTCAAACAAAGCCGTTGCCGAAGTCGACCTTGAGCCGGGCGAATATGAATTCATGCTGATTCTCGACTGAGCTCCTCATTCGGCACAAAACCGGCTTGAGATATCGAACACAAGTTCTGTATCAGCCGAGGCGTCCAGCGTTTTTCCCATCAGGCGCTCACCCGATGGGCCCAGGACTTCAATAAGCGGCAAGGCGTTTTGCCGCCCACCTACATGGTGGAGCACGACAAACTCATTGGCATCGTCCACCTCCAGCAACTGTTCCGGCACCTGGCCTTCGGCATCGGGCTCAGGCACAAATTGGCGCTGCAACACCACACCGGCCTCATCAAGCGCCAGCACAAACAAGCCTCTCCGGGCTGGGTTGACGGGACGACCCTGGAATATGAAACGGTCAGACTGTTTCTGCCCCCCCAGAACGATCTCCAAAACACCGTCCGGATCTGACGGCAGAGAAGCAAAGTTGCCGGATGTCCCCAGACCGCAGATCACCTCATCCGGTGGTCGCGACATTCCCGCCAGAATGGTTGCCAGCAGACTGGTGAGTTGCTGGCGATGACAGGTATTGAGCGGAAGAGTCAGATCACCCCTGTCCTGCTCCGAGCAACCGTTGGCCTGCGGCTGGACCACCTGGCCCTCATGGATATCCGCATAGCGCTTGACGAAGTAATCGGGCCGCGAGGACTCACTTGCCAGCGACCGACCGAGAATGAAACGGGCATTGTGCTGAATCCCAAGCAGGTCTAGCACGGTCGGCGGCAAGTCATAACCGGCCCCGCTGGCCTGTTGCGGCTCGGGCAGGTCTTCGCCGATCACTATCAACGGCAATCTTCTGTCCAGCACATCGTCGCCGAACAGCGCCCGCATGTCCGGATTGGGGAACACGTGATGGTCTGCAGTGATCACCAGCAAGGTATCGTCCAACAGCCCTTCGTCTTGCAGACGTTGCAGCCAAGCTCCGAGCAATTGATCAGCGCAGTGCAAAGCATCCAGGAAACGATCTTCACCCTCTGGATACGGATCACACTCACGGTACAGATAGCCCGGCAAGTGAGTCCCAATGGTCAGCAAAGTCAAGTTGAAAGGTTGATCCTTGGCATGCAGACGATGCAGCTGATCAATTGACTGTTCAAACAACTCGGTATCGCTCAAGCCCCACTTGCCCGGCCGCTGCTCCAGCCCCTGTTCTCGCCAGTGCTCCATCCCGAGTAATTCGTCATAACCGTGCGCGCCCAGAAAGTGGCCCTTGCCGGCAAACCCCATGCCGGCACCGCCCATATAAACCTGGTGATACCCGGCCGCCCGCAGAACATCGCCAAGGCAAGGCAACTGCTCGGCAAGTCCGTCTCCCTCGGCCAGCGAGTCGCTGCCACGACCAAACGGAAACAGGGTCCCGCACTGCATGTTGGTAATGCCCTCGATTGTGATGTAACTGCTGGTCCAGATCGAGTCCATCCAGGCATGTTCATCCACAAGCCGTTCAAAGTTGGGCATCAGGCCTGGCCAGTCGTCGCGAGCGGCCAGATTGACGCCGACCGACTCCAGATACAGAAGGATCAGGTTGCGTGGACGTTCCGGAGCACTGGCCGACAGTCGCCGCTTGGGCACCAGATCGGTCTCTACCAGGCCAATGTCGCGAAAGGCGGCTTCGACCTCCGGGTCAATCTCAATGACAAGCGGCTGATTCCATGCCTGCCAAGCACGCAGCAACTGCCACTCCGGGATCACCTCCCGGGTTGGAATCATCAACACCAACCCAACGGCCAACAATACGAAACCCGGAACCCGGTTCAGCTGCACCATCGCCGAGCGCAGGCGAAACCCAAACACTACAATCGCGAGCACGCCCAGACCGGCCAACCCCATGAGCAGGCCATATTCCTTGAAGGCCACCAGAACGCTCTGCCACTCCAGGTGCAGGAAAAACTCATCCGTGAAGCCGGCCCCGGAGAAGTGAATCAGGCCGTAATACGTCATTCGAACCAGCAGGGCTGTGACCAAAGACAGCAACAGCAGCGCCCAGACCCAGCGTGAACGAAAAAGCCCCGCCAGGGCAAACAGCGCACTGACCAGGCCAAGAGTCGCCAGCACGTTGCGCCGCCGCATGCGGTCCAGCTCAAGCGCCTCCAGCGCCTGATCCACGGGCAGCCACAGCAACAAGGCCACGACGAGCCACGCGAGGCAGAGAACAAGCAGTCGTTTCATATCAGGCAGTCGGCTCGAAACTACCGGAGCCCTGCGCGCCGCAGCATTCGTCCCCCGAGGGCACGAACACGCCGATAGGCCGTGAGGGCCAACCCACCACGGCTGGCTTCAAGCTGAGCCTGAAGGTGGGAGATATTGCTATACAAGCGCTGCAAGTGCTGGTCGCGTCGATTGAGCAGGCGCAGTATTTCTGCGTGATCTTCCTCATTCAAGGTAATACCAGGCCGGATACGATCCGGCAGCGGCCGCTCGACATAGATCGTGGAATGCGGTCCAACCTGCTCTTCGGCCGGGCGCGTTTTGCTGTAGAAATACAGCGCGACCGATTTTCTCGATCGGCGGTCTGCATCGCCATCCGGTAGATTGATCCTCTCAAACCCGTGCCAGGACCAGTGCGTGGTTTCAAACAGCACGGCACGATTGAGCGCAGGCTGGACCAATGTCATCTCGTTTTCATCCGCCGGCCGACGCGGGTCAGAGTGAAATTCGATCGCACCACGCCAATCAGCCTGCCACTCTTCGTTGAGATAGACAATCAAGTTCAACCGCCGATGCCAACCGGTCACAGGGTGCCGGTTGAAATCCACGTGGGGGTCTAGATCCTGCCCGTGTCGATTTTCATGCGTGCCGCCGCCGAAGTAGTGCGGATCGTAGAGCAGATCGTCGATGCCGGTGACCTGGCCCAGCCAGGTGCGGAAATCTTCGCCGCGAATCAACTCATCGATATCGCGCCACGGCCCGCCCAGCGCCGGCAAGTCCTCATGTGTGCACTTGCCCCCCACACGGCCGTTCTCATCAAGCGCGAGCTTGTCGTCGAAGGGCGGGAAAGCATCCACAAGCTTGGCGCAAAAGTCCGCACTGAAAAAGTTGTCCATGACAAGGTGTCGAAACGGACGCGCCTCAGCGTAGGCCTGAGCCAGGTCCGAAGTCTGATCCAGAACAGTTTTAGAGAGCATCACATCCATCACTTTCATCGTTTGGCTTCCAGTGTCCACAGGGCGCCGAGCAGCCCATCTTCCGGGCACCAAGGCAGCACCCAGCGAGCCTCGGCAAATCCCGCTGCACGAAGCGCTTCGAGCAGCTCCCAGCCGAAGTTATAAAACGCCAGCACACCGCCCGGATTGATCGGGTCACCATGATACTCCGGCGGCTCCAGATGCTCGATTGAGCCATCCGAGCGAACCCGGGCGCGCACTTTCGTTTGCGCCGCTGTTTCGGCAAACGGCACCGTCAGCAGCAAACGCCCGGCGGGTTTGAGCACCCGGGCAATTTCGTTCAAAGCGGCCTGGTAATCAGCGACGTGTTCCAGCACATCACAGCTGATCACGATGTCGTGACTGGCGTCGGGAAAGCCTAGCGCCGTAACATCCTGGTGGTGCAGCCATTCTCTTTGCCTGTATAGATGGCGCAGCCACCAGCGAAGTCGATGCACGAAAGATCCAACCACGTACTCACTGCCATACGTGCTCTTGGGCCAACGACGCCGAACGGCGTTGTAGAGCAGGCTTGATTGCTCTGTCAGGTTGATCTTTGCGTCGGCGGGTACAGGAGCCTGGTCCAGCAGTTCCAGCATCGCGCGTTGCCTGGCAATCAAACCACAGCCGCGACAATTCAGCTGCTCACGAA
>SKIE01000217.1 GCA_007116585.1 Wenzhouxiangella sp.
GGGCGAAGCGGCGTAACCACTTCATCTCGTTCATTTCGCTGATTTCCATGGCCGGCATCGCGCTGGGCGTGATGACGCTGATCACGGTTTTGAGCGTCATGAATGGTTTTGAGCGCGAACTGCGTGATCGCATTCTGGGCATGATCTCGCATGCCACCATCCAGGGCTTCGACGGCCGCTTCCCGGACTGGCCGGAAATCGTCGACCTGGCGATGGAGAACCCGCGTGTTCTCGGTGCCGCACCGTTCATCGAGCAGGAAACCATGCTGCGGGCGCGGCGCACTGCCGGCGCGATGATCCGCGGTATTGATCCGGCATCCGAACCGCAGGTCTCGGAGATTCTGGACATGATGCGCGTCGGCAGCCTGGACAGCCTGGAGCCGGGCCGCTGGCAGGTGGTTTTGGGCACCGGCTTGGCGACTCGACTGGGCGTAGGGCCGGGTGACTCTGTGACGATCTTTGCCCCTGAAATCCGTGCCACGCCGGGCGGGGTGCTGCCGCAGGTACGCCGGTTCGAGGTCAGCGCGCTGTTCGAAGCCGGGGTGCATGAATACGACACCGCGCTGGCCTTGATTCATTATCAGGATGCCCAGCGGCTGTTCCGGCTCGGTGACGACATCAGCGGCATCCGGCTAAAGCTTGACGACATGATGCGGGCACGCTGGATTGCGCGCGACCTGACCGACGAGTTGCCCGGCTTTTACCAGGTGCGCGACTGGACCCAGCAGCACGCCAATTTCTTCCGCGCTGTGCAGACCGAAAAAACGGTGATGTTCATCATCCTGTCGCTGATCATCGCGGTCGCGGCCTTCAACATCATTTCCACGCTGGTCATGGTGGTGACGGACAAACAGGCCGACATTGCGATTCTCAAAACCATGGGCCTGACGCCGCGCAAGGTGATGGCCGTGTTCATGATTCAGGGTTCGCTGATCGGCGTCATAGGCACCCTGATCGGCGTGATCGCGGGCATCATCCTGGCCTTGAACGTGGAGTCGGTAGTTGCCGCGATCGAGAACCTGATGAGTATCGAGTTCCTGTCGGCAGAGGTGTATTACATCAGCGACTTGCCGTCCGAATTGCGCGCCTCGGATGTGGTTCGCTTTGCCGGACTGGCGCTGGTGCTGTCTTTGTTGTCCACGATTTATCCGGCCTGGCGCGCAGCCCGCACCGAGGCAGTCGAGGCTCTGCGCTATGAATAAACCGGATGCCCATGACGTCATCAGCTGCCGCTCTCTGGTCAAGACGTTTCGCCAGGGCCCGGCCGAGGTGAAGGTTCTGACCGGCGTTGATTTGGCGGTCAGGGCCGGCGAGACCCTGGCGATCGTCGGTGCCTCCGGTGTCGGCAAGAGCACGCTGTTGCATCTGCTGGGTGGCCTGGATCAGCCTACTGCCGGCACCATCCACGTGGCCGGGCAGGACATGGCGGCGGCAGACGAGCGTCGGCGCGCTCAGATTCGCAATCAGTCGCTGGGTTTCATCTACCAGTTCCACCACTTGCTGGCGGAATTCAGCGCGCTGGAAAACGTCGCCATGCCGCTGCTTATTCACGGCGATCCGGCCGATGAGGCTGAACAGCGGGCCGCCGACTTGCTGCAAAGAGTGGGTCTGGGGCAACGCCTGGACCACAAGCCGGGCGAATTGTCCGGAGGTGAAAGGCAGCGCGCTGCTGTCGCTCGGGCCCTTATCAATCGGCCGGCCTGCGTGTTGGGCGATGAGCCGACCGGCAACCTCGATGAGCGCAACGCCGACCAGATTCACGACCTGATGCTGGAACTGAACAGCGAGTTTCAGACCAGCATCGTGCTGGTCACGCACGATCCGCGGCTGGCCCGGCGCATGGATCGCTGCCTGGAGATGACCGGCGGCACCTTGCAGCCCCTGGATACGCTGTAAACAGCGGGCAGGGGCATGATCTGGCGTCACGCAGTCGCTTTTGCTGCAGGCGCCTTGATCGGGGTGGCGTTGCCGTGGTTGCCGCCGCTTTCGGCGGTGCTGGCGCTGGCCGGCATTGCAGCGCTGGCGGTAGTCGCTCTACCCGGTCTGAGACTGGTGCTGGCGCTGGTGCTGGGTCTGTGCTGGTTTGCCGGCCACACGCAGCACCAGATTGGCGCTGCCTGGCCCGAACAGCGCGCTGGCGAGGAGCTGCGAGTAACGGGCCGAGTGGTCGGGCTGCCTGAAAGCCGGGGTCAGTCTGTGCGCTTTATTCTGGCGCCGGTGGGCGATGCACGTGGAGACCTGCCAACGAGAATCCAGGTCAGCTGGTTTCGCCCGGGCGAATATCTGCGCCCGGGCGAGCTCTGGGCCTTCGATCTGAGCCTGAATCCAGTGCACGGCCGCCTGAATCCGGGTGGTTTTGATCTTGAACGACATCTGCTCTCTGAGCAGATCGGGGCGCTGGGGACTGTTCGCGGCCGGCCGGTGCAACTGGCATCCGGCGGCTGGCGTGGACGGGTGGATCGGCAGCGGCAGATTCTCGCTGAGCGGCTGCAGGCCGAAACCGTTCGGCTAGAGCATGCTGCCTTGCTCAGAGCCCTTGGATTGGCAGACCGCACGGCCCTGGACGCTGAGTGGCGTGATTTGCTTCGGCGCACGGGCACGGCACACCTGCTGGCCATTTCGGGGCTGCACGTGGGCATGGTCGCCGGTCTCAGCGCCTTGCTGGCCGGCTGGCTGCTCAGCCCCATGCTGCTCTGGCACAACGGGCTCGACCGTCGGCGCCTGGCGATCGGTGCCGGTTTGCTGGCTGCCCTGGCCTATGCCTGGCTGGCTGGTTTTACCCTGCCGACCGTGCGGGCTTTGATCATGCTCAGCGTGGCCGCCGCGGCCCTGACGCTGCGTCGGGGCATCCGCCCGGCTCAGGCCCTGCTGTTGGCGTTGCTGGCGGTGCTGCTGATTGATCCCATGGCGCCGCTGGCGACGGGATTCTGGCTGTCGTTTCTTGCCGTCACGATTCTGATCTGGGCTTTTGCCTGGCGGCCGGGCCAGTCCTCCGGTGGATGGCTCAAGGGGCTGGTGATTGCCCAGCTGGTGATTGCGATCGGGATGCTGCCGCTGAATGTCGGTGTCTTCGGCCAGTGGATTCCCGGGGCGCTGGTGGCCAACCTGGTTGCGATCCCCCTGGTTGGCTTGTGGGTGCTGCCATGGCTGCTGCTGGCCCTGGTGTTGTTGTTGCTGGGCCTGCCGGCCGGCATCCCCATCGCGGCCGCAGAGTTTGGCTTGAGCCTGCTATTGCAGATGTTGCAGTGGGTTGACCTGCAGCGTTGGAGTCACTGGGAGGCGGCGACTGGTGGTGTGGGCACGCTGATACTCGGTGTCTTTGGTGCCCTGTGGCTGCTCGCGCCGCGGGGCTGGCCGGCACGCTGGCTCGGTGCCGTGTTGATGCTGCCTTTGCTGGTCCCGCGGGTTGCCCCCGGCGAGCCGGGGGCGCTGACCCTGTGGATGCTGGATGTCGGTGACGGCCAGGTCATCGTGCTGGAGAGCGGGGGGATGAGGGTGTTGTACGACACTGGGCCGGGTGACGGCGAGGGTGGCGATGCCTTGTCCGGCCTGATGCGCGGTGTTGGTGCCGGGTCCAGGCCTGATCTTCACGGGCTGGTGATCGCCAGGCCGCACCGCGGGCATGCAGGCGGCTTCGGGTCGGCGCGGGAATGGACCAGCCCGCTTCGGGTTCGGGCAGCGCCGGGTGGATCGTTCGAGCGGACCTGTCAAGCCGGCGAGCGCTGGTCGCTGGGTCGATATCAACTGTCATTTCTGCATCCCTCTGCGGCCCTGCCTGATCTCGGTGACAACAGCAGCTGTGTGCTGCTGGTCGAAGGGCCGGGTGGGGCGATATTGCTGACCGGCGCTGTTGATGGGCAGGTTGAGCAGCGACTTCTGCTGGAGCAGCCGCGTCTGCAAACGGATGTACTCGTTCTGGCGGCCGGCGGCCACCGGCGTGGCGCCAGCGGTGAGTTTCTGGATCAGGTCTCACCGGGCCTCGCGCTGGCCTCGGTCGCCCGCCATGATCGATTCGGTCGGCCGCATGACGAGGTGATCGAACGGCTTCAGGCGCGCGATATTGAGTTGTTGACGACCGGTCAGTGCGGGGCCATCCGGGTTCGGCTCAGACCTGGCCGGGCAACGGAGGTCCGGTCCGAACGCTCGCGGCGACATCGGTTCTGGCTGCCGGCTAACGGCTGCCCCTGACCGCGGGCCGGCAAACCCGTTATCATCAGCCCGACAATCAAGAAAGTTCCACATCGCTGGCGGCATCGGACATTAAATGCTTGAAATCGTGATTGCCGGCGGCTGGCTGATGGTGCCGATTCTGTTGTGCTCGGTGCTGGCCGTCGCCATTATTCTGGAGCGCTTCCTGGCCCTGCGCCGGTCCCGGGTCGTGCCCGGCGGACTGCCTGACCAGGTGCAGCGATGGGCGGCACAGGAGGAGCTTGATCAGCAGCATATCGACCAGCTCAAGCTCAGTTCGCCGCTGGGCGAGGTGCTGGCGGCTGCGCTGGAGCATCGTGACCGGCGGCGCGAGATCATCAAGGAGGCGGTCGAGGACACGGGGCGGCAGGTCGTTCACAGCCTGGAACGTTTTCTCAACACGCTTGGCACCATTGCCGGCATCACGCCGCTGCTGGGCCTGCTGGGGACCGTGATCGGGATGATCCGGGTCTTCAGCGCCATCATGCTCCACGGCGTGGGCGATCCCAACGAGATGGCGGGCGGGATTTCCGAAGCGCTGATCACCACGGCGGCCGGCTTGAGCGTGGCCATACCGACCTACTTTTTCTACCGCTACTTCCGCGGGCTGGTGCGCGACTACGTCCTGCAAATGGAAGCCCAGGCGCTGAAATTGCTGCAGGCCATAGAACATGGCCAGATCAGCCGCCAGAAGTCCCACGGCCGCGGCGGGCACTGAGAGGCCTTCGGTCATGCGACTGCAGGAAGAGGGGCCCGAAGAACCCGATATCAACCTGACCTCGTTGATCGACGTGGTCTTCCTGCTGCTGATCTTTTTCATGGTCTCGACCACTTTCGATCGGCAGGCGCTGCTGCGCCTCGAGCTGCCCGAAGCCGCCACCGCAGAATCCGAGGCCGTGCCTCAGGTCATCGAAGTCACGGTTACCGAAGACGGTCAGATTCTGGTTGATGACGATCTGCTGACCGAAACCAGCCGGGCGGCACTGCGCGCGGTGCTGGATGAGCGGCGCGAAGCGCACGGGGAACTGCCGCTGGTGCTCCGCGCCGACACCCGGGCCCCGCACGGTCTGGTGGTTCTTGTGCTGGACGCTGCCGCGGCGGCCGGCATGGGCCGGATTGGCATTGCCACGGTGGAACCGGCCGGGGAACCGGAGTGAGCGAACGCAAGGACGCGACGCCGCGCCTTTTCCGGCGCCTGCTCGGCTATGTCGCACGCCAGCGCGGCGTGTTCGCCCTGGCCGTGTTCGCTGTCGCGCTCGATGCGGCCGGGCAGGGCCTGTTTTTCTACCTGCTGCGGCCGCTGATCGATGACACCATCGCAGCCCCCGAGCCCGTGCTCGAGTTATGGCTGCCGGCGCTGGTCATGGTGGCCGTACTGGTTCGGATTGCGGGCAATTTTGGCGGGGTGTTCGGGATGGAATGGGTTGGTCGACGCCTGATCGCTGACCTGCGCGGTGACCTGTTCGCGCGTTATCTCGACCTGCCTTCGGCCTACTTCGACCGCCACTCCTCCGGACAGATGATCTCGCGCGTGACCTACAACGCCGAGCAGGTGGCCCAGGCGGCAACTACCGCGCTGATCGGCACCGTGCGCGACATCCTGACTGTTGTGGCGCTGGTTTCGGTCATGTTGATCCAGTCCTGGCGGCTGACCCTGACCATGCTGCTGCTGGTGCCCGTGATTGCCTTGGTGGTAACCGTGATCTCGCGCCGGTTTCGCCGGATCTCCACCCGTATCCAGGACTCCATGGGGGATGTGACGCACGTGACAGAGGAGGCGGTCAACGGTCACGAGGTGGTCAAGTTATTCGGTGCCAAGCAGAAAGAAATTAACTTATTTTCAAATAGTAATGAAGGTAATCGTGTACTCCACCTTAGGTTGACTGCGACGCAGCTGCTGTCGTCCTCGCTGATTCAGCTGGCCGCCGGCATCGCCGTGATTGTATTGCTGGTGCTGGCCGCGAGCGATTTCATGCGCGCTGAAGTCACGGCCGGTATTTTCATGTCGGTTCTGGCGGCCATGGTGGCCTGCATCCCGCCGCTCAAGCGGCTGACCAAGATGCACGCGGTGATCGAGAAAGGCCTGGCCGCGGCCGACAGTATTTTCCAGGTGCTGGACACACCGGTGGAACCGGATTTGGGCACGGTCGATGTGGATCGCGCCCGCGGCGAGGTCGTGTTCGAGGACGTGAGCTTTTACTATCCGGACAGCGAGCGCCCGGTGCTGGAGGACATCAGCCTGCGCATCGAGCCTGGCACCGTGAATGCGCTGGTGGGTCGTTCGGGGTCGGGCAAGACCACGCTGGCCAAGTTGCTGCCGCGGTTTTATCAGCCGGTCAGTGGACGCGTCCTGCTCGACGGGGTTTGCCTGAACGATTACAAGCTCTCAGCCCTGCGTCATCAGATCGCGCTAGTCAGCCAGGACGTGGTCCTGTTCAATGACACTGTGGCGGCCAACATCGCCTACGGCGCCAGCGGCGAGGTGTCGCGCGAACGCATCGAGGCCGCGGCCCGCACCGCTTATGCCATGGATTTCATCGAGCGCCTGCCCGACGGCCTGGACACGCCGATCGGTGAGGATGGCGCGCTGCTGTCGGGCGGGCAGCGCCAGCGCCTGGCGATCGCGCGCGCACTGCTAAAAGACGCGCCCATCCTGATTCTGGATGAGGCGACCTCGGCCCTGGATGCCGAATCAGAGCGCGCGGTGCAGGCCGGGCTGGAAGCGCTGATGGCGAACCGCACCACGCTGGTCATTGCCCATCGGCTGGCGACCGTGCGCCGGGCCGACCAGGTGCTGGTGCTGGACGGCGGACGCCTGGTGGAGGTCGGAACGCACGAATCGCTGCTGACTAGCGAGGACGGCCTGTACCAGTATCTGCACAAGCTGCAGCTGGTCGAGGACTGAGCAGGCGATTGATGCGGGCCGCGCTGGAAGGCTATGCCAATCGGCTGTGGTACCAGCATCGCCGTCCGCCGTGGCTGCTTCGCGCGCTGGCCCGGGTGCACGAGACCTTGTGGCGTCATCGCTGGAAGCGGCCGGGCGAGCAACCGCCTGTGCCGGTGGTGGTGGTCGGGAATCTGAGCGTCGGCGGCGGCGGCAAAACACCGGTGGTCATCACTCTGGCACGTGAACTGGCCGCGGCGGGCCGGAGACCCGCCATCTTGTGCCGAGGCTACAGACGTCAATCCAGCGTCCCGGTGCAGCAGGTCGCCTCAGATGCCGATCCTGCCCAAGTCGGCGATGAATCAGTGCTGCTGGCGCAGGCCACAGGACTGCCGGTCTGGGTCGGTCGGCAGCGTCGGGCGGCACTGGAAGCCGCGGTCAAGGCGGGTGCCGACGTTGTGATCTCGGATGATGGATTGCAGCATCGACAACTGCCCCGCAGTCTCGAAATCGTGCTGATCGACGGCCAACGCGGGTTCGGCAACGGCTGGCTGCTACCGGCTGGGCCCCTGCGCCAGCCGGTGGAACGTCTGCAAAGCGCGGATATCGTCCTGCGTCGCGGCAAAGCCACGGATGTCGGGCTGCCCGGCCAGCCGGTCGAGATGAGGCCGGAGGCTCTGATCCGGCTGGCTGATGGACAGCATTTTTCGGCGCGGCATTTTGGCCAGCGCGGGGTCAGCGCGGTGTGTGGCATTGCCAATCCCGGTCAGTTCGTCGCCACGCTTCAGGCACTGGGTCTGCGGCCCGCGCTGCGCGCGTTTCCCGACCACCATCGTTACGTCGCCAGCGATCTGGCTGGCCTGGCAGGCCCGATCCTGACGACGGCCAAGGACGCGGTCAAACTCGCGCGACTGGCGGCCGAGTTGTCGCTGCACGAGATTTTCGTCCTTCAGATCAGCGCGCAACTGCCGCCGGACGTCACCAGCCGCGTGATCGACCATGTGCAACAATTTCAGCCATGACTGAGGACGTGCATGTACTGATTCCGGCCCGCCTGGCTTCGACCCGGCTGCCGGACAAGCCGCTGGCCGATCTGGGCGGCCGGCCGCTGGTTGTGCGCGTTTATGAGCGCGCCCTTCGGCTCGGAGCAACCAGCGTTCA
>SKIE01000083.1 GCA_007116585.1 Wenzhouxiangella sp.
ACGCATCATCGGCAAGGGTGGACGCGAGCGCCTGGTGCCCCTGGGCGAGCCGGCCGTGGATGCGGTTGAGCGCTGGCTGCAGAAAGGCCGCAGCGCGCTGTCGCCCGCCAATGACCGGGTTTTCGTGTCCCGTCGCGGTCTGCCGCTCAGCCGTCAGGCCGTATGGCAGCGGATTCGACTTCATGCGCGAGCCTGTGGCATTGTCGGCAACATTCATCCGCATCGATTACGCCACTCGTTTGCAACCCACCTGCTTGATCACGGGGCTGACCTGCGCGCCGTTCAGATGTTGCTCGGCCATGCTGATCTGGCCACAACCCAGATCTACACCCACGTCTCGCGCAGCAGGCTGAAGTCGCTCTATGCGGCGCATCATCCGCGGGGTTAGTTTGAGAATGGGCGTGGCAGGCTGCATCAACCGTCAGGAAACTTGCCGGCTGATCTATACTCCAACCGCTGTTGTCTACGGGCACTGACGCCAACGCAGGAGAACTTCGAGTATGAAACAAATGAAATGGATGGCGCTGCCGGCGCTTGCGCTGCTTTCCCTCGCAACGACCGCTAACGCTGACCCTGCGGCCATTGAACAGCGCCTGGAGGGTCTGGTGGACGATGTCTCCAGCGTGGCGATCGCCGAGACGCCGCTGGCCGGGATCATGGAAGTCCGCATCGGCAGCGACATCGTCTACATGAGTGACGACGGTCGCTACCTGTTCCAGGGCCGCGTGGTTGATCTGGACACCCAGCGTGACTTGACCGATGCGGCCATGGCAGGTGTCAGGCGTGAACAGCTCAACGGACTGGACCATGCCGACTTTGTCACCTTCGGCAACGATGATGCCGACTACGAACTGCTGGTGTTCACCGACCCGGACTGCGGTTTCTGCCGTCGCATGCACGAGAAAGTCGATGAATACATGGCGGAGGGGATTCGCATTCACTACCTCGCCTTTCCCCGCGCCGGCGAGGGTTCGCAGACCTATAACAAGATGGTCTCAGTCTGGTGCGCCGATGATCCCAACGACGCCATGGATATCGCCAAGGCCGGCGGCACGCCGCGTGCAGCCACCTGCACCAATCCGGTCATGGGCCATTACCGACTGGGCCAGGCCCTGGGTGTGACCGGCACGCCGTCGCTGATGACCTTCGACGGCGACATCATTCCCGGCTACGTGCCGCCGGACCAGCTCCGCGACCGCCTTGATCGTCTGGCCGAGGCCAACAGTCGCTGATCGATTGACAAGCCCGGTGGCCGCACACCGGGTTGCTTGTCAGGGGAGGACAGGCAGGGCATGATGAACCGCCGCACGATGCTGTTGCTTGGCCGGGATGCGCTTGCCCATTTCCGACGCCGGCAGCTGGCCGATGAACTGTCTCGAGTGCTTGGAGCATGCGTTGAGCTCGAGGTGCGGGAGATTTTCCTGCTGGCGGCAGACGCATTGAGCGAGCAAGACGCCGGCGGGTTGCACAGCCTGCTGCATGCCGTGCCGTGGCAACCGCCACAGGCAGCCTCCGACGCCGTTTTCGTGCTGCCGCGCCCGGGTACGCGAACGCCCTGGGCGAGCAAGGCCGGCGATATTCTCAGCCGCTGCGGTCTGGGTCATTTGTCCAGTATCGAACGCGCTGTGCTGCTCAAGGTGGATGGCCAGGCGCCGGGCGCCTGGCCTGAGGCTGCCCGGCGCGCGGTGCATGACCGAATGACCCAGGTGATGCTCCCGGTCGGTGCTGATCTGTCGACCTGGTTTGCCCAGCCACAGCCGGCGCCGCTGGGTAGGATCGAACTCGGGGGCGATCCGGTCGACGCGCTGGCAGCCGTCAACCAGAGCCTGGGCCTGGCCCTGAGCGGCGGCGAAATCGACTACCTGGTCAAAGCCTACCGGGCACTGCGCCGCGACCCCAGCGACGCCGAGCTGATGATGTTTGCCCAGGCCAATTCCGAGCACTGCCGGCACAAGATCTTCAACGCCAGCTGGACGGTGGACGGCGCTGCGCGCGAGGATTCGTTGTTCAAGCTGATCCGGCGCACCCATGCGCACACGCCCTGCGGCACGCTGGTCGCCTACGACGATAACGCCGCCATTCTCGAAGGCACGGCCGGACAGATGCTGACTACCCTCAGCGACGATCCGGTCTACCGCCTGGCACCGGCCGATGTGCATATCCAGATCAAGGTCGAGACCCATAACCATCCCACCGCGATATCGCCCGATCCGGGCGCTGCAACCGGTTCAGGCGGCGAGATCCGCGATGAGACCGCGACCGGGCGCGGGGGCCGCCCCGTGGCGGCGCTGACCGGTTTCTCGGTCTCCGACCTTCGGATTCCCGGGGCCGAGCAGGCCTGGGAGACCGCGCCGGCAGCACCCGAGCGACTGGCCAGCGCATTTGAAATCATGCGCGATGGGCCGATAGGTGCGGCGCGGTTCAACAACGAGTTCGGTCGGCCGGCCCTGCTCGGCTATTTCCGCACCTTCTCGGCCCGGATCGAGGAGCGACTGTGGGGCTATCACAAGCCGATCATGCTGGCCGGCGGCAGCGGCATGCTCGCCGGTGGCCAGACGCACAAGAAGCCGCTCAGGCCCGGTGACCGCATCATCGTGCTCGGCGGCCCGGCCATGCTGATTGGCTTAGGGGGCGGTGCGGCCTCGTCAATGAGTTCGGGCCAGTCTGACGCCGAGCTTGACTATGCCTCGGTCCAGCGCGGTAACCCGGAAATGCAGCGCCGCTGCCAGGAAGTGATCGACCGCTGCTGGGCGCTGGGTCAGGCCAACCCGATCCGCTCCATCCATGATGTGGGTGCCGGTGGGTTGTCGAACGCCTTGCCGGAACTACTGCATGACGGCGGTGTTGGCGGCGAGCTGGACCTGCGCGCCATCCCCAGCGCCGATGGGGGGCTCTCGCCCATGGCGATCTGGTGCAACGAAGCCCAGGAGCGCTACGTGCTGGCGCTTGACCCGGCTGATCTGGATCAGTTCGCGCGCCTGTGCCAGCGCGAACGCTGCCCCTGGGCCGACCTTGGCCCGGCCACCGCGGAAGGTCGGCTCTTGGTGTCTGATCCGCTGCTGGGCGAGCCGGCCGTGGACATGGACCTGGACCTGTTGCTGGGTCGCCCGCCGAGCATGCATCGCGATGCCGAGACGGTGGCTTTCGAGCCGGTCGACAACGGCTTGGAAGATCTGGATCTTGCCGAGGCCTGCCGGCGTGTACTCGCGCTGCCCGGGGTGGGCAGCAAGCAATTCCTGATCACCATCGGTGATCGCAGCGTCGGCGGATTGTCGGTGCGTGACCAGATGGTTGGGCCCTATCAGGTGCCTGTGGCCGACCAGGCCATCACCCTGACCGACTATGAAGGCTATGCCGGTGCGGTCATGAGCATTGGCGAGCGCACGCCGCTGGCCATCTGGGACTCGGCCGCGGCCGCGCGCATGGCGGTCGGCGAGGCGCTGACCAACATGGCCTCGGCCAGGGTGCGCGGTCTGGAGCGGGTCAAGCTGTCGGCCAACTGGATGGCGGCGGCCGGCACCGAAGGCCAGGACGCGGCGCTGCGCGCAGCGGTCGAGGCGGTGAGCGAATTCTGCTGTGCGCTGGGTCTGGCGATTCCGGTCGGCAAGGATTCCCTGTCCATGCAGACCGTCTGGAACGAGAACGGCGAGACCCTGCGCATGCGCGCGCCGGTCTCTCTGATCGTCTCGGCGTTTTCTGCAACTGACGATGTGCGCCGCCACGTCACGCCCGAGTTGCGGCGTCAGCCTTCGCGGCTGGTGCTGATCGATCTGGGCCAGCGCCGGCTGGGTGGCTCGGCGCTGGCCCAGGTGTTTCAGCGCCAGCTCGGGCCGGTCCCCGACATGGCTGATGCCGATGGTTTGCGCCGGGCCTTCGAGACGGTCCAGCAGCTGGTCGACGATGGACTGCTGCTGGCCTGTCATGACCGCTCCGACGGCGGTCTGTTGGCCAGCGCTTTGGAAATGGCCCTGGCCGGGCGCACCGGGTTGGCTCTGAGCCTGGAGTCTTCCGAGAGCATGGCCGAGCTGTTCAACGAAGAACTGGGCTGGCTGATCCAGGTGGCCGACCAGCACTGGCCGGACGTGCAGGCGCGGCTGGCGGCGGCAGGCCTGGACAAGCAGGCGCGGGTGGTCGGCCGGCCCGACGAGGGCGATCAGTTCTCGATCAGCGCGGGAGATGAGTTGCTGTGGCAGCGCCCCTTGCCTGAGCTGGCTCAAGCCTGGGCCCAGACCAGCCATCGCATGCAGCGGCTGCGAGACCACCCGGCCTGCGCCGATGAAGAGCACGCGGCTCTGGCCGACTGGTCAGTACCGGGTTTGGGGGCCGAGCTGAGCTTTGATCCGAACCAGGCCCCGTCCATCATCGGGCAGGCCAAGCCGCGCGTGGCGGTGCTGCGCGAGCAGGGGGTCAACGGGCAGCGCGAAATGGCGCGCGCCTTCATGGCCGCCGGGTTCGAGGCGGTCGATGTGCATATGAGTGATCTGGAAGCTGGTCGCCAGGGCCTGGAGACCTTTCATGGCCTGGTCGCCTGCGGCGGGTTTTCTTTTGGCGACGTGCTGGGTGCCGGGCAGGGCTGGGCCCGCTCGATCCTGTTCAACCCGCAAATGGCGGATGCCTTCAGCGCCTTTTTTACCGACCCCGGCAGATTTGCTCTGGGCGTGTGCAACGGCTGTCAGATGCTGTCGTCACTGAAATCCATCATCCCGGGCGCCGAGGACTGGCCGGCTTTTGTCCACAACCGCTCGCGCCAGTTCGAGGCGCGCTTGAGCCAGGTCAGCATCGAGCCCTCGCCATCGCTGTTCTTTGCCGGCATGGCCGGGTCGCGGCTGCCGATTGTCACCGCTCACGGCGAAGGCCGCACGGAGTTTGCCGACGCCGCGGCCGGACAGGCGCTGGTGGCGTTGCGCTATGTCGATGGCCACGGCCAGCCCACCGAGCGCTATCCGGACAACCCCAACGGATCGCCAGAGGGGATTACGGGTTTGACCAACCGCGACGGCCGCGTCACCATCCTGATGCCGCACCCGGAGCGTCTGCTGCGCACGGTGAATTTCTCCTGGGCGCCGGCCGAGTGGGGTGAACAGTCGCCGTGGCTGCGCATGTTCCACAATGCCCGGCAGTGGGTTGGGGAGGTCTGAGATGACCTCTTCTGTCGATGTCCCGAGCAAGGCGGCGGTCCGGGAGATGTTCATCCTCGCCTTGCTGTATCTGCCCCTGGGTTTCTTCCTCTGGTTTATTGCGGCCAGTCCGCTGATGTTTCCGGTCGGGCGCCTGGTCGATGTGCTGCTGACGGGCTTTTTCGGCGATGTCTTTGAGCAGATCGTGCAGCTTGGATTCCATCTGGAGATTCAGACACTCGTGCGCGTCCAGCACCCCACGCAGGAAGGCATTGGCGCTCTGGATCTGATGGTCAACCCCATGATCTATGCCTGGGGTATGGCGCTGCTGTTCGGGTTGGTCATGGCCACCCCGCTGAGCGTGAAGGCGCGTGTGATCCAGCTGTTGATCAGTTTTCTTGTCATCACTCTGGTGACCACCTGGGGGGTGTTCTGGCACGTGCTGGCAGATCTGGCGTTCCGCGCCGGGCCCGAGGCGGCGGCTGCGGCGCGAGGTCTCGGTATGCCGATGGAGATGATCGCGCTGTCTTATCAGCTCGGTTATCTGATGCTGCCGGCGGTGGTGCCGGTCGCAACCTGGATTTTGCTCAACCGCGCCTTTATTGAACAACACGTGCTACGGCATGAGTGAGGATGAACCGATCAGCCGTTACCATTGTCTGTGTCGGATTACCCGCCCCGCACTGGAGACGGCGATAGACCATGAATGACACTCTGACCGACGCGGCCGGCGACGACTCCGGCCTCCTTCCCAGTATCAGCGAACGTCTGGAAGACCAGTCCGGTGAGCTGTGCCGCCTGCTGCTAGAGCGCGGCCGCCTGCGCGAGGAGGACCTCAACCGGGCCCGCGCCTATCGCGAGCAGCACGGCGGCAACCTGCTCACCCTGCTGGTTCGCCTCGGGCTGGTCTCCGAGCGCGACCTGGCCCGCGGCCAGTCCGAAATGCTCGATATTCCCCTGGCCAGCGAGAAAGACTACCCGGAAGACGCGCCGGAGATTGACGACATCTCGGTGCGGTACATGAAACAACAGCACCTGGTGCCGATCCGGGCCGATGAGGGTACGGTCGAAGTGGTCATGGCCGATCCGCTCGATGCCTTTGCCCTCAAGGCGCTGAAGATGGCGACCGGGCGCAAGGTTGTCCCCAGGGTCGGCATTGCATCGGAAATCGACAACACCATTGAGCGCTATTTCGGCGGCGGAAAGTCGGCCATGGGCCAGATTGCCGAAAGCCTGGGCGGCGAGGGTGGTGAGGACGAAGAAGATGTCGAACATCTGCGCGACCTGGCCTCCGAGGCCCCGGTCATTCGCCTGGTCAACCTGATCCTCCAGCGCGCGGTCGAGTCGCGCGCCTCCGATATTCACATCGAGCCGTTCGAGAACCGGCTCAAGGTGCGTTACCGTATCGACGGCGTGCTGCAGGAAGTCGAAGCCCCGCCGGCGCGCTCGACCAGCGCGGTGATTTCCCGCGTCAAGATCATGGCGCGGCTGAATATCGCCGAGCGCCGCCTGCCGCAGGATGGGCGCATCATGCACCGCGTCGGCGGCAAGGAACTCGACCTGCGTGTCTCCACCGTGCCGACCGCCCACGGCGAGAGTGTGGTCATGCGTATTCTCGACCGCGAGGCCGTGGTGCTGGATTTTGCCAGCCTGGGGTTTACTGAGGAGGCGCGGCGCACTTTCATCAAGGCCCTCGAGATGCCGCACGGCATCATTCTCGTCACGGGCCCGACCGGCTCCGGTAAAACCACCACGCTGTACACGGCCTTAAGCCAGCTCAACACGCCGGAGCGCAAGATCATCACGGTCGAAGACCCGATCGAATACCAGATCGAGGGAATCAACCAGATCCAGGCCAAGGCCTCGATCGGGCTGGACTTTGCCGGCGCGCTGCGGTCCATCGTGCGCCAGGACCCGGACGTCATCATGATCGGCGAGATGCGCGACCTCGAAACCGCGCGGATCGCCATCCAGTCGGCCCTGACCGGGCACCTGGTGCTCTCGACCCTGCACACCAACGATGCCGCCGGCGGCGTGACCCGCATGCTCGATATGGGCGTGGAAGACTACCTGCTGACCTCCACCGTCAACGCCATCATGGCCCAGCGCCTGGTGCGGCGGCTCGACCCCGAGACCCGCGAGGCCTACCAGGCGCTGCCGGAGTTTGTCGAGGAGCTTGGTCTACGCGCGCTGACCGATGCCGATCCGGTCACGCTGTACCGGCCGGGCAGCTCGGAGGCCAGCCCGACCGGCTATCGCGGCCGCACCGGCATCCACGAAATCCTGCTCATGAGCGACGAGATCCGGCGTATGGTCATGAAACACGCCACCTCGACCGAGATCGAGCGCCATGCCCGCACCGAGGGCATGCGCACCATGTACGAGGACGGCCTGCTCAAGGCGCTGTCGGGCGAAACCTCGGCCGAGGAAGTCCTGCGCGTGACCCAGGAGGCCTGATACCAGCGTCATGGCGATGTTCGAGTACAAGGCGGTCACGCCGGCCGGAGAGACCCTGACCGGCGAGATGGAAGCGCCCAGCCAGGACCTGGTCATCGCCCGCCTGCAGGAATTGGGCAACATCCCGGTCTCGGCGCGCGAGGTCGGCAGCGGTTTCCGCTGGACCACCCTGTTTCGAAGCCGGCGCGGGCTGAGCCAGCGTGAGGTCGGCGACCTGACCCAGCAACTGGCCACGCTGCTGGCCGCCGGCCTGCCGCTGGACCGCTCGCTCGGCATCCTCACCGAGCTGGCCGAAAACGACCGCATCCGCGAGTTGATTGAACAGGTGCGCAACCATGTGCGCGAGGGCGGTTCGCTGTCCGAGGCGCTGGAGCAGCGCCACGGCGTGTTCTCGCGCTTTTACGTCAACATGGTCCGGGCCGGCGAGATCGGCGGTTCGCTCGACCAGACCCTGTCGCGCATGGCCGAGTACCTGGAGCGGGCCAAGGAACTCAAGGACGGCGTGATCTCGGCGCTGATCT
>SKIE01000176.1 GCA_007116585.1 Wenzhouxiangella sp.
AAAGCCGATTTCGGTGAGGGCGCTGTGTCCACGAGGGCAGGGGTCAATTTTGCGAACTCAAATTTCGAGATTTGGGCACAAGATGGGCACAGAGCCAAAATTGGTCGAAAATTTACCAAAAAATCGGGTGCATTTTCGCCGTGCAGGATCGGCAAAAATGGTAATATTTAGAGGGTGTTACGAAGGTGCGAGATGGTGGTGGGCGATGCTGGGTTCGAACCAGTGACCCCTGCCGTGTGAAGACCGCAGATGATGACTCCTGCTCAGGCGATCACGCTGGCCGCCCGGATCTGCTGTGTCGCAACAGAATTCACTCGCAGTCGCGCAACATGATTGACTTGTAATAGAGCATCTCTATATACTTGCGAGCGTTCGGATTGCTGAACTTCTGATCACACATTGTTCCCGAGGGTGACTTGGCAGAGCCGCAGGCGAAACTGGCAGACTCGCTCAACGTCCTGAGAGCCCTTCAGGAAGACGGACGGCGCGTGTTCCGGTCCAGAGAGTTCGGGCGGACACATCGCGAACGACTGCTGCAGAACGGCTTTCTCCAGCCCGTCATCAAAGGTTGGCTGATTTCCACCAGCCCGGGGACGCGGACTGGCGACAGCACACCATGGTTTGGGTCTTTCTGGGAATTCTGTTCCCACTATTGTCGGGAGCGCTACGGCGACGACTGGCATCTTTCGCCAGAACAATCACTTCTTCTCCATGCCGGGAACACCGTGATCCCGCGGCAGGCGATTGTCTACAGTCCCAAGGGCAGCAACAATACGATCGATTTGCTGTTTGATACGTCGCTCTACGACCTGAAGCATCAACAGATGCCGCCACGCCAGGATATTGCGGTGATCGAAGGTCTTAGGGTCATTGCAGTTCCCGCCGCGCTGGTCAAAGTACCCGAATCCTTCTATCGACGATTTCCGGTTGAGGCCCGGGTGGTTCTTGCGGGTCTACCGGACTCGACCGAGATACTTCGCCGGCTGCTTGAGGGCGGCCATTCGGTGGTAGCCGGTCGCCTTGTGGGAGCTTTGCGACGAGTTGGAAAAAACGAGATGGCGGAGGATCTTGCAGCCGGCATGAAGTCTGCCGGTTTCACCATCCGCGAAAGCGATCCGTTTGATGACAACCGAAAATTTATAGATATCGTGGACGCAACGCCCCCGATCGTTGCTCGTACAAGAGTGCTATGGGAACAGAATCGCTCCATTGTCAAGGCGCTCTTTCCGGCGCCGCCGGGCCCGCCTGTCAGTGGGGATGGCTATCTGAAGACCGTGGATGATATCTACATCACCGATGCATACCACTCCTTGTCCATCGAAGGATATCGCGTCACGCCTGACCTGGTTGATCGGGTTCGAACAGGGGCGTGGAACCCCGACCATGATCACGCGGATCGCGATAGCCGCGATGCACTCGCAGCCAGAGGATATTGGCAAGCTTTCCAGCGGGTCAAGGCGGATGTCGAGAGAGTGCTCAACGGAGAATCGGCCGGCGATATTGTCCAGCGCACCCATCGCGACTGGTACCGAGCGTTGTTCCAGCCTTGTGTCGCCGCTGGGATCATCAAAGCCCAGGATCTGGCGGGCTATCGCAACGATGCCGTATTCCTTCGTGCATCCCGCCACGTCCCGCCACGATGGGAAGCGGTTCGTGACGCTATGCCGGCTTTATTCTATCTGATCGCCCAGGAACCGGAGCCGTCGGTTCGCGCAGTCCTTGGCCACTGGCTGTTCGGCTACATTCATCCCTATCCCGACGGAAACGGTCGCATGGCTCGATTCCTCATGAACGTGATGCTGGCATCGGGCGGCTACCCGTGGACAGTCATCCGTGTCGAAGACCGTGGTCATTACCTTTCAACTCTGGAATCGGCGAGTGCTGACGGCGATCTGGAACCGTTTGCACGCTTCATTGCTGACCGGGTGTAATGGTCGATCAATACGGTCGATCAATGAGGCGTTGGGTGTAAATAAATAACTTTCCGAAACCGATGGTTTTTCGAGCTGTTTAGACGCGTCATAACCCTGTCATTTACAGATATCCAGCGTTATCCGAAGCAGCATCGGCCCGCCTCTAAAATTCTAAACACCCCCTTACGAAGGGCAGCAAAACTAGCGAATTTGGGGATCTTGCTTTCCGGGCTTGTCAGCCGCCGCTTCGAGCCCATCCAGTCCACTTCCGACCCCAGGCGCACCACCGAGAGCCTGTGGGCGGCCAATAGCCGACGGCTTCGGCGCCGCCGGTTGCTGGCCGGCATTGTCGGTCGGGCTGGCATTGGGATATTGAGCTGGGGGACTTGGCGCCATACCCCTGTGCCGTTGATGGTGCAGGGTTGGCGGTCGGATCACCGCACGGCCACCGGTGAAACCCGCCAGGTGGGGCTACCCGACGGCACCCAGCTCTGGCTCAATACCGCCTCTGCCGTGAATCAGGATTACAGCGCCAGCCAGCGGCACCTGCACCTGGCGCGGTGCCCGTGCGCATCCGCCGCACCTTGCCATGGTGGGTGAGCATTGAGGCGGCGACGGTCCGATAACGGGTTGCTCTTGAGGTGACAAGATGGTTCGCGAATACTGCCTCACTGCGATTATTCACCAGCCGGCGGCCACTGCTGTGCCGCGTGCAGCACACGCAGGATGCGGATCATGTCCGGAGCATCCTGGTAAACGACAACGTAGCTTGATAGGGCCACCAACTCCCGAGTGCCATCGACCCGGCCCGTTCGGCCCAGTCCGGGAAACCTTGCCAACGTGCCAACCTGTTGCTCAATGTCGTCTTTTACGCGCTGGGCGGCATCCGGGTTGTCATCCGAGATGTAATCCACGATGGCGAGCAAATCAGCGCGGGCCGTTTGCAGCCAAAGGATTTCAGGCAAGGCGCTTTTTGTCGATCATCGCCTGAGCCTCATTCATCACGTCATCGTGAGGCAGCGCGGGTCGGGTATCAGCCAGCGCTTCTTGAACCTTGGCCCGAAACCAGGCGTCTTGGGCCGCCGGGTCGGTCGTCAGTCCAGCGGGCAAGCCGCCCTCTTTGGTCACGCGCGTCAGCAGAATACGCACGGCATCCGAAACCGTTAACCCCACGTTGGCGAGCGTTTCCGCCGCCTCGGCCTTCAGCTCGTCATCCACGCGGACGTGCAGCATCGATGTATGCGCCATTTGCCACTTTCCAGCCTATCAACTGTGACGGGTAGTATGTATCGCAATTGAGTTACAGTCAACTCGTCGCCTCGTCCGACGCGGTTTGAAGCGCTCTGTGCCCACGAGGGCAGGGGTCAATTTTGCGATCCCAAATTTCGAGATTTGGGCACAGAATGGGCACAAGATGGGCACAGAGCCAAAATTGGTCAAAAAATTACCAATAAATCGAGTGCTTTTTTGCCGTGGCGGATCGGCAAAAATGGTAATATTTAGAGGGTGTTACGAAGATGCGAGATGGTGGTGGGCGATGCTGGGTTCGAACCAGCGACCCCTGCCGTGTGAAGACAGTGCTCTCCCGCTGAGCTAATCGCCCGTCTGTAACTTAACCCGCATATGATACGGTCAAATTTGTCGTCTGGCAAACGCCAACAGGCAGCCTGTCGGCGGCGAGCTTGAGACCAAATGCAGGGGTTTGGCTTCATGAAGCGTGTTCTTCTGATCCTGCTGTTCGCCTATATCAGCATAGCGGGATTGTTATCCCTCGGGCAGGAGCGGCTGCTCTTCCTGCCGGAGATGGGCGGCCGTGAACTGGTTGCCTCGCCGTCTGACCGTGGACTGGCGTATGACACGGTGTGGCTGGAGACGGAAGACGGCGAGCGTTTGCATGCCTGGTGGATTCCGCATCCACAGGCGCGCGGGGTGGTTCATTTCAGCCACGGCAACGCCGGCAATATCTCCCATCGTCTGGACAGTGTGCAGATCTTTCACGATCTGGGTCTGAGCGTGCTGATCTACGACTACCGGGGATACGGACGCAGCACCGGCCGGCCAGGTGAGGCGGAGGTTCAGGAGGATGCACGCGCTGCCTGGCGCTGGTTGACCCAGGAGGCGGATGTGGCGCCAGAGGACATTGTGCTGTTCGGTCGTTCTCTAGGCGGCGCTGTGGCTGCTCTCCTTGCGGCTGAAGTCGAATCCGGTGGGCTGATCCTGGAGTCGACTTTCACTTCGGTTCCGGACCTGGCCGCCGAGTTGTACTGGTGGTTGCCGGCGCGCTGGCTGGCCCGCATTCAGTTGGATGCCCGAGCCGCGCTTGGTAATGTTGATCGGCCGACGCTGATCATCCACAGCCGCTCGGATGACATCGTACCGTTTGCGCATGCCCGCCAGTTGCTGGAGACTGCCGGAGACCAGGCGAGGCTGGTGGAAATCGAGGGCACGCACAATACGGGCTTTCTGATCTCGCGCGATGCTTACCAGGAAGGCCTGAACGCCTTTCTGATTGATCTGTTTTCATTCACCGGCGAGGCCGCGGACGTTAACATTGAACGTTTGCATTGAAAGCTGATCCAATTTTGAGCGTGAAAACAGCCATCAAAACAGGTTTCTTGACCCTTCTTCTCGGCCTGCTTGCCGCCTGCTCGGAGCCGGAGGCGCCGTCGTCCGGCAGGGGCGGTGGTAGCGAACCCCGCGCTCTGCCGGTGCAAGCGCTGGAGGTCGCGCCGCGCGATCTTTCCCGCATTGTGACGGTCTCAAATTCCGTTGAACCGCTGCGCACGATTCAGCTGGCGGCCCGCACGGAAGGTGTGCTGACTGAAGTGCTGGTGGAAGAGGGGGATCAGGTGAGCGCCGGTGAAGTTTTGGCGCGGATTGATGTGCGCGAACAGCAGGCCGAATTGGCGCGCGCTCGGGCGCGGTTGCAGGAGCGCCAGGCCACGTTCGAGCGTTACCAGCAGCTGCGCGAGCGTAACTATGTCGACCTGGCCAGCTTCGAGGCGGCCCGGGCAGAGCTTGAGGTGGCCAAGACTGACGTGGAGTTGTGGGAAACGCGGGTCGCATTCGGCACCGTGTCGACGAGTATCGGCGGGACAGTTGTTGCCCGCTACATCGAGCCGGATGAAGCCGTGTCACGTCACGGCGAGCTGTTTTCCATCGCTGACTTGTCCAGTCTGGTCGTGCGTCTTGGCATTTCCGAACTGGACGTGGGCAACCTGCGGGTCGGTGATGCCGTAGTCGTCAACGTCGATGCCGTCGGTGATCGCAATCCGGTGGCCGGTGCGATACGGCGGATCTTTCCCGCCGCCGAGGCCGACAGTCGACTGACTACGGTCGAAGTGGAGTTGCCGGATGCGCTGGCTCATGGCGTCCGACCCGGCTTTCTCGCGCGGGCGCGCCTGCTGGTCGAGCAGCGTGAGGACGTGCTCGCGGTGCCGGCCGGTTCGGTGGCTGAGTCCGGTGGTGAGCACTTTGTCATGGTGGTCAACGGCGACGACCGTCTGGAGCGTCGGGTGATTGTGCCGGGCGTGATTCGGGGCGCCTGGCGGGAAGTGGTCGATGGCTTGTCGGCCGGTGATCGAGTGGTCTCGGCAAACCCGATGGAGATGAATGCCGGTGATCGTGTCCGGGTGGTTGACCTGCTTAGTTAGTGACTGCAGGAAAACTTTCAAAACCAAGGAGAACAGACAGCGTGAGCGTCTCAGACCGTCCTGACACCAACGAACTTGATCCCGCTCGCGGCACGCGCTACTACAGCGGTCTGACCCATGCCGCCATTCGCCGGCCTGTCGGCACGCTGGCCATCGCCTCCGTGGTGCTGGTGCTGGGCCTGTTTTTCGTTGATCGCCTGCCGGTCAACCTGTTGCCGGAAGTTGAATTTCCGCTTGTTCGGGTGACGGTGAACTACCCCGGCGTAGCGCCGGAAGTCATGGAGGAACAGGTCACGCGCGTGCTGGAGCGCTCCCTGTCGTCGGTCGAGAACCTGAGCCGGATCTCCAGCCGTGCGTCCGAGGGCCGTACCAACGTCAACCTGATTTTCGAGCACGGCGTGGATCTGGACGTGGCTTTGCAGAACGCCGCGCGCCAGCTTGAAACCGCGCGTCAGCGCCTGCCGGCCGACATCGAACCGCCGCGCCTGCGCAAATGGGATCCTGGCGAGTGGTCAATCTGGCGGGCCGGATTTTCTTCGCCCATCCGTCCGCCGCGCGATGTGCGCGACTGGGTCGAACAGCGTCTGGTCCCGCAGCTTCAGTCGATCGAGGGCGTGGCTTCTGTTGAGGCCGCGGGCGGCCAGGTGCGCGAAATTGAAGTCGTGCTGGATCAGGACCGTCTGCGGTCGTACGGCCTGACGCTGCGAGACATATCCGATCAGCTGGCCTCGGAAAACGTCAACGTCGCGGCCGGCAACATCACCTCGCCGCAGTTCGACGTGATGGCGCGCACGGACGGTCGCTTCGCATCGCCTGAAGAAATCGAGAATATCCTGCTGAGCGTGCCCGGCAGTTCCCGGCGCATTCGGTTACGTGAGGTAGCCACCGTATCGGACGGCTACCGCGAGCAGCGCTTGTTCGTGCGGCTGGATGGCGTGCCTTCAACCCAACTGTCGATCTTCAAGCTGCCCGACGCCAACGTCGTGCAGGTGGTTGATGCGATCAACCAGCGGATGCAACAGCTCGACAGTTCCGGCTTCATGCCGCCGGACATTCAGTGGCAGGCCACGCGCGACGGAGCCTACTTTGTGCGCGGATCGGTGCAGGCGGTCTCGGCCGCCGCCATCCTGGGGGCGGTGCTGGCCATGCTGGTCGTCCTGGCCTTCCTGGGTTCTCTGCGCAAGAGTTTCGTGATCGGGCTGTCGATTCCCCTGGCCATCCTGTTCACCTTTGTCTTGCTCGGCATGGGTGGGCTGACGCTTAACGTCATCAGCCTGGGTGGCCTGGCGCTCGGGGTCGGCTTGCTGTTGGACAACTCCATCGTGATGCTGGAAAACATCTCGCGCCACCAGGAAAAGCTGGGCAAGAGTACCGAGCAGGCTGCGCACGACGGCGCCGATGAGGTTATTTCGGCCATCACTGCCGGCACGCTGACCAACCTGGCCGCCGTCGCTCCATTCCTGCTGATTACCGGTATGGCCTCGCTGGTCTTTCGCGAGCTGATACTGACCATTTCCTTTGCCGTCGTCGCCTCTCTGGCAGTGGCCCTGACCCTGGTGCCCATGCTGTCGGCCCAGTTCGGCAAGGTGCGCTTTCAGTCCGGCTTGAACCGCAGCCTGCCGTACCGGCTGTTCAACCGCGGCATTGAGCGTCTGACCGCGCTGTACCGGAAGATTCTGAGCGGCATTCTGCGCCTGCGCTGGCCGGTGGTGCTGGCAACAACCGCACTGTTCGTGGTCGCAGTGATGAGTGCTGACCGCCTGGGCAACGAGTTTTTGCCGCAGCTCGACGATGGCCAGGTGTGGGTGCGGATGAGCCTGCCGCCCGGCACGACCCCGGAGCAGACCGATCGGGCCTCGCGACTGCTGGAGCAGGAACTATCGGCTATGCCTTACGTAGAGAGTGTGTTCGCGATTTCCGGCGGCCATCTGCACGGAGGCGTGGTGTCGGAGCGACCCGGCACGGCGCGCATGAGCGTGGTGCTGGCCGATGCCGCCGAACGGCCGGAGTGGCCGGCTGGACTGTGGGTGGTCGAGGCGCGTGAGCGGCTGGAGCGGCTGGATATCCCCAATGCCAGGATCTGGGTGCGTCCACCGCGTATTCCGGGCCTCAATTTTGGCGCCAGTGGCACCGATATGGACGTCATGATCGTCGGCGAAGACCTGTCGGTTCTGCAGCTGCTGGCCGCAGAGATGGTTGATGAGCTTGAAGGGGTGGTCGGCCTCGAGGATATGGAAATTGCGCGCGAAGACCGCACGCCGCTGCTGAGCGTGGACGTCGACCGGGAGCGCGCCGCGTCGCTGGGTCTGAACGTCGGCGAAGTAGGGCGCGCCTTGCGTGACGCCGTCTCCGGCGCTGTGCCGACGCGGTTTTCCACCGGCTCCGAGGAATATGATGTGCGGGTTCGACTGCCGCGAGCGTCGACCGGTGATCCGGAGGCACTGAGCCAGCTGATCGTTGCCTCTGTCAACGGGCGCGTGGTCCAGCTTGGTGACGTAGCGTCGTTCAACCTCGGCGAGGGCCCGGC
>SKIE01000344.1 GCA_007116585.1 Wenzhouxiangella sp.
GCCCACTTCCGCAGCAAGGAAGAGCAGACCGGATCAGACGTGATGCGCCAGTTTGAAAAGGCGCTGATGCTGAGCATTCTCGACCAGCAGTGGAAAGAGCATCTGGCCAACATGGATTATCTGCGGCGCGGCATCAACCTGCGCTCGTTCGCGCAGAAAAAGCCGCAGCAGGAGTACAAACGGGAAGGCTTTGAGATGTTCACGACCATGCTGGAAACGATGAAGCATGAGGTCGTGAAAGCCCTGGCCCGCGTTCGCATCCGGTCCGAAGAAGATGTTGATGCCGTTGATCGCCAGCGACGCCGGGAAGCCCCCATGCAGTTCCAGCATGCCGAAGCCCAGTCGCCCACGGCAGCCCAGGCGGGCGCCGGCGAGGGTGGGCAAGGCCAGGCCCAGCCCGAGCCCTTCGTGCGCGAGGGCCGCAAGATTGGACGCAACGAGCCGTGCCCCTGCGGCTCGGGCAAGAAATACAAGCAGTGCCACGGCAAATTGACCTGACAGGCTCGCTGCGGCGCTGGTTGACACAATGACTATCGAGGTGGTGGCTGCCGCAGTCTTCGACCGGCAGCGACGCATCCTGTTATCACAGCGCCCCGCCGGCAAGCATCTGGCCGGCACCTGGGAGTTTCCCGGCGGCAAGCTTGAGCGCGGCGAGTCGCACGGAGACGGTCTGGCCCGTGAACTGGTTGAAGAGCTGGGGCTCCAGGTGGTCGATTCCCAGCCGCTGTTGTCCCTGACCCACCATTACCCGGAACGCAGCGTGCGCCTCTGGTTGAGGACAGTGACCGATTACGAGGGCGAGCCGCGTGGTCTGGAGGGGCAGGCCTTGAAATGGGTCAGTCTGGCTGAGGCGATGCGTCTGCCCATGCCGGCCGCGGACCGGCCCATGCTCAAGGCGCTGGCCCTGCCGCCAGTATGCGTGCAGTTGCCGCCGGCTTCTGACGCTGAAGCTGCCGCCGTATCGCGCCAGGACGTCGAGACAGCGCTTGAAGCGGGCCATCGCTGGTTTTGCCTGCCTGTAGACGGCATGTCCACCGCCCGGGTTTTGACGCTGGTCCGGCAGCTTGCGCCCGGTTTTGATCGTGAACAGGCCAGCTGGCTGATCCAGGGCGAGCCCGAACTGGTCGACGCAGCTGGCGCGAGCGGCATCCATCTGTCTCGCGATCAGCTTCATCAAACCAACGAGCGACCAGTCCCGGCAGCACGCATTGCCTGCGCGGTTTGCATTGACGAGCCCGACCTGGTTCAGGCAGGCCGCCTCGAGCTGGACTTCGTGACCCTGCCGCTGGACGCTGATTTTGACCGTTTGTGCGCTCAATCTCCGCTCCCGGTGCTGGCCGCGGTCGATACCGATGGCAGCGATCTGGCCAGCGTGCGCCGTCGCGGTGGTTTCGGGCGGATGGTGAAATGGCGCGGGACGCAGTCTTGAGTCGTCTGATCGTGACGCTGCCGATTCGCCCGCGCGAGCGCCCGGATGCTGCTCATTCCGACGTCTGGCTGACGGATTTGTCGGATCTGACGCTGGGCGAGGTGGCCATGCTGGGCGGGCGCGCGCAACAGGTGCGCGGCCGGCGCTTGCGCCAGCGCTTTTTGTTGCGCCTGCTGCTCGGTAGTTACCTGAACCGACCCGGCCGTGACGTGCGCATCGAGCGTAGGCCACAGGGCAAGCCGGTGTTGGCACCGGAGTCCGGCGAGACGCCGCTGCATTTCAGCGTTTCGCATTCGGGCGACTGGCTGGCGGTTGCCGTCGCCAGTGACCACGAGCTGGGCGTGGATATTGAGCGTGAGCGAACAGTGCGGCGCTCGGAAGCGCTGGCGCGGCGCTTTTTCTCCCCTGCTGAGGCCGATGTCCTGGCCGCCCTGCCAGAACCGGCCCGCTCACACCGATTCCTGCGGCTGTGGAGCCGCCGTGAGGCCCTGGTCAAGGCGATGGGCAGCTCGCTGGCGCGCAGTCTGTCGCAGATTGCGCTTGATCCGGAGACCGGCACGGTGCTGCAGTTGCCTCGGGACTGGCCGCCGCCGGCCAGGTGGCACTTGAACGACGTGGCGCTGCGGCATGGATTGGTCGGGTCGATGGCGACTTGTCAGGGCCCGAGTCAGGCGCGGGTGCTGGAGTTGGACTGCAGGGCTGGAGCGACCGGGTGAATGGTAATGTTCGGGCCGGTCTGGCTCGAGCCGGCGCAGGCCTTATCCTCTTGCTGGTGCTGGCCGGCTGCGCCGTGTCTCCTGCGCAGCGCGAGCGCGTCGATGCGTGGGTCAAGCAACATCCGGTTCTGTTACCCCCTGCGCTGGATCTGCCCTGGATGCTGCCGCCTTTGCCGGCTCGCGAAGCGCCCGGCCATCAGCTGATCATGGTCGATCGGGGTGATGATGCGCTGGCCCTGCGCCTGCATCTGATCCGCACAGCGACTAGCTCAATCGAGATTCAGAACTACATTTTTCTGCTTGACGATTCCGGCCAGTTGCTGCTGCTGGAACTGCTGGCCGCAGCGGCCCGCGGCGTCCAGGTCAGGATTCTGGTCGACAGCCTGTTCTCGGTGCCCGATGAGAACGTGCAGGCAGCGCTGGAACTGGCCCACCCCAACTTCAAGCTGCGCGTCTTCAGGCCGGTGCTGGAGCAGTCAGTGCTGCGTGACGGCGAGTTCATAGCGGCCGTTTTCTGCTGCTTCCATGAACTCAATCAGCGCATGCACAACAAGCTCATGGTGATTGACGATCAGCATGCCCTGATCGGCGGGCGCAACCACTCCGCGCGTTATTTCGACCTGGACCCGCGCATGGTGTTTGTCGATATGGAAACGCTGGTCACCGGGCCGGTGGCGGCACAGATGCGGAGCGGTTTTGACGCGTTCTGGCAACACCCTCTGGCCATGCCGCCCCGTCATACCCGGCGGGTGTCTAATCAGATCCTGAATGATCCGCCACAGCAGATTGATCTGGAGCTGTCCGATCGGTTGCAGCGCCTGCACGCGGAGTTCGGGCAAGGGCAGTGGCTGGATCGCCTGCTGTCCGGGCACAGTTTCGAGGTCGGCGAGGTTGAATACTTTACCGACCTGCCGGAAGCGCGGCCGGACAACGCGCCCACGCCGTCAGACGACAGCACGGCCTGGATTCACGGCCTGATCGCCCGGGCCGAGGAGGAAGTTGTGATCCAGACCCCCTATGTGGTGCTGTCTGATCGATTTCGCGACCTGTTGCGGGCGCTGGATCCTGAGGTGAGGGTGGTCATCAGTTCCAACTCGCTAGCCTCCACTGATGCGTTCCCGGTCTATGCCATTTCGCGCAAGCAGCGTGCCTTTCTGCTCGAAGCGCTGGGCATCCGGTTGTTCGAGGCCATGCCGTTTCCGGACGATCTGGAGAAGCTGGTGCCGCGTTACCAGGCCCTGGTGGCCGAGCGCGCGGCCGGGGTCGAAACACCCATGCGCGGCGACCCGGTTTCTGCGACGCTGGACATGCCGGGGCCGCGCTTGAGCCTGCATGCCAAGCTTGTGGTTGTCGACCGCAGCCATGTCATCGTGACCTCGCACAACCTGGACCCGCGCTCGGAGATCTACAACACGGAAAACGGCATCCTGGTTGACGACGGAGATTTCGCCGCGGCCATGCTGGACTATATCGGCGTAATCACCCGGCCTGGTAATAGCTGGCTATCGGCCATGCACAGCAGTGGACATGATGACGATACCCGCAGCCTGGGCTCGGCCATTCATCGCGGCGGCAGTCGGCTCTCGCGCCGCTTGCCGGTGCTGGATCTGTGGCCGGGTTACCGGTTCGAACAGTTCCGTCTGCCGGACTCTGACGATGACGATGAGACCAGGCTCTGGTCAGAGCCGGAGAGCGAGCTGGCCGAGGCAGAGCCGGTCGGGCTGGCGCCGGAGGTGGTCTTGCGCCAGCGCCGCCTGGTCACGGCAATGGTCAGCCGCATGATGGGTTTCCTGCGACCGATTCTTTAAGAAATGGTGGGTTCCCCGAACTAACTCAGCCAGTGTTCAGAGGGGCTTGCGTTTCAGGCCTTTAGGTGCAGCCGAAACGCGGACGACAAACCGTTGGCCTGAAACGCAAGGCCCTCTGAACGCTCCCCCAATCCTAAACTAGTGGGCCACGCGGCAAATTAGGTAACACTCAGCCGTTGCACAAGCGTCGTGGGCAAGGCGCGCGAGTGCAGGACTGGCCGTCGCCAATTCAAGCGAGTGCAACACGGGCAACGGCTGCGCTTGCAAGGCTTCATTCGCTTTGCGAAAGTCGCCATGCCGCTTCGCCTGCCCTGTCCACGGCGCTTGTGCAGCGGCCCTTCGGGAGTCACTGTGCTGGCGCGACTCGGCGTTGCGTTCCTTGGCAAGGGCTTGCCATTCCCTACGGAACGCGCCTTGATTCGCGCCAGCACAGTGGCTCTGAGCGTTACCTGATTTACCGCGTGGCCCACTAGCCGCGCAGCGTCCGCCAGGCGACCAGCAACCCAACCGCCAGGCTGGCCAGGCCGGGTACGGAATAGTCCAGGGCGAGCGGGGGCACGGCGTAGCCGGCCAGCACCGCGCCGGCGATGATAAAGCCGGCCGCCAGAATGGCGCCGGGCACGCGGCGGTTGTGCCGTCCCACTGCCTGGCCGAGTTGTTCGAGATCACCGGAGTCAATTCGCGTGCGCAGCTTGCCGGTGCTGGCCAGCTTCAGCGCTTCGTAGATCAGATGCGGAACCTCCGGGCTGCGCGCGAGCAGGCTGGGCAATTGCTGGCCCAGCTTTTCGGCCGTGCGCGGCAGCCCATAGCGCTCGCGGTAAATGCCTTCCAGCTCCGGTTTGGCCACTTCCCAGATGTTGAGGCGAGGGTAGAGGTCACGACCCATGCCTTCGATATTGAGCAGCGTCTTTTGCAGCATGATCAGCTGCGGTTGCAGGGTGAGCTTGAAGCGCCGCGCGACCTGGAACAGGTTGATGACGGTCTCGGCAAACGAGACTTCTTCCAGCGGCCGGGTGAAGGCCGGTTCGCACACGGTTCGGGTGGCGGCTTCGAGTTCGTCGATGCGAGTGTCCGGCGGCACCCACCCGGCTTCGATATGCAGCTCGGCCACGCGCCGATACTCGCGGTTGAAAATGGCCAGGAAATTTTCGCCGATGTAGTACAGGTCATTCGGCAGCAGGCTGCCGACAATGCCGAAATCCAGTGCGATGAGCGTGGGGTCGGCCGGATCGCTGGCGTCGACCAGAATATTGCCCGGGTGCATATCGGCGTGGAACAGGTTGTCGCGAAAGACCTGGGTATAGAACAAACGCACCCCGCGCCGGGCCAGGACCTCCAGATCCACGCCGCGGCGTTTGAGTTCCGGGATGTCGCGCACCGGTACGCCGTTGACGCGCTCCATTACCATCACCCGACTGGCGGTGAGCTGCCAGTACACGGCCGGGATATACAGCTCTTTCGAGTCGGCAAAGTTGCGCCGGATCAGCGAGGCGTTGGCTGCCTCGGACTGCATGTCCAGCTCGTCATGCACGACGCGGCCGAATTCGTTGACGATATCGTCAGGACGAATGCGATCGCCCTCCGGGTGATAGCGTCGGACCAGTGCGCCCAGGCTCTTGAGCAGCGTCAGGTCGCGCTTGATCTGCTCATCGATACCGGGCCGTACGACCTTGACTACGACCGATTCGCCGGTCTTCAGGCGCGCGCCGTGGACCTGGGCGATCGATGCCGACGCCAGAGGCCGGTCTTCGAATTCGTCGAACAGGGCCTCAATCGGCTGCTTGAGCTGTTGCTCGATGATGGCCCGCGCCTGCTCGGAGGGGAAGGGCGCGACGGCATCCTGCAGACCGGCCAGTTCATCAGCGATGTCGGGCGGCAGCAGATCGCGCCGGGTAGAGAGGATCTGGCCGAACTTGACGTAAATCGGGCCCAGATCCTGCAGCGCCAGGCGAATTCGCGCGCCGCGATTGAGCTCGGTGACCGGTTTGGTCGCCCATGGCAGCAGGCGCACTGCGCGCGCCAGCCGGAACAGCGGCACATCGGCCAGCAGGTCATCCAGCCGATAGCGGCTCAAGGTCAGCACGATGCTGACAAGTCTCATGGAGTGGCGGATCATGCCAGTCCCCGACGACGCAGTTTGACTTCCAGCCGATCCACCGCCTCGCGCAGTTCATCCACGTCGCGCGTCAGCGCCTGCATTGCATCGCGCGTGACCAGCAGGCCGCTCTCCTCGCGCAGGTAATGAGCCACCTGGTCACCGGCCACGCCCGACAGGCGGCGACCGCTGGCCGCACTGTCGCGGATGATGCGCCAGGCCTGATGACCCAGAACCTCGCCCAGCTGCTCGACCAGCAGGCCTTCCCAGTCCGGGTCGAGCTGCCGGAGCAGTTTTTCAAGGTTCTGCGCCGCGCCGGCATCGCCCTCGATGCGCACGTCGCTGCCCCTGCCGAACCAGTCCGGCGCAGCCATCGCGAGCAGTGCGCCCGGCGAGCCGCGAATCACCGTATCGGGCGGCAGGTCGCTCTCAGCCACAACTTCAAGCCGCTCGCCGCGGCCGATGAAGAACAGATCGATGCCCACGCCACGCAGCGCCAGCTGGAGGCAGCGCTGGTCCAGCGGCTGCAGCTTTTGCATGGCCTTGGAGTCGGCGCTGAGCGTCTGGTTGAAGGCGCGCTCCACGGCCGCAGCCAGGAGGCCGGGCAGGGGGGTGATGTAACGGCTCATCGGCGATGTACGATGGCCGCGCGCAGATCCGCGCGCCTCAGGCACTTCACTAGACGCAGACCCCACGGTGGATGGCGCAAATGCCGCCAGAGAGGTTTTCCCAGGCCACGTCTTCAAAGCCTGCCGCTTCAAGCATGCCGGCCAGGGTGGGCTGGTCGGGAAAACGCCGGATGGACTCGGCCAGGTACTGATAGCTTTCCTTGTCGCCGGCAATGGCGGCCCCAAGGCGCGGCATGACCTGAAACGACCAGGTGTCATAGACGCGACCGAGGACCGGCAGCCCGACCTTGGAGAACTCCATGATGTGGACCCGCCCGCCTGGTATGAGCACGCGGTGCATTTCGGCCAGGGCCTGGTCGCGAAAGGTTACGTTGCGCAGACCAAAGGTGATCGTGACGTGGTCGAAGCTGCGGCTGGCAAACGGCAGTTTCTCGGCGTTGGCCTGGACCCAGTCCAAGCCGTCTATTCGCCCCTCGCCGTCCATGCGCTCGCGCCCGACCTGAAGCATGGCGCGGTTGATATCGCCAACGCTGACCCGGGCCCCCCGGTCGCTGGCCAGGCGCGCGATATCGCCCGTACCCCCGGCCAGATCCAGCAGCCGGTCGCCCTCGCGAAGCCGGCAGCCGTTGACGAAGCGCCGCTTCCACAATCGATGAACGCCGAGCGACATCATGTCGTTCATGATGTCGTAACGACGGGCGACGGAATCAAAGACGCGCCCTACCAGGCGCGTTTTTTCCTCCGGGGCCACGTCCTTGTAGCCAAAATCGGTCATTTCAAGCCTTCTTCACGCAGGCGCTCGCTGTATCGAGCCTCATAGGCTTCCATATTAGCGCCGAGCTCGTAAAGAAACGGCCAGGAATAAATGCCGGTGTTGTGCCCGTCATCAAAATGCAGACACACCGCATAGCTGCCGACCGGGGTGATTTTTTCAATGTTGACGTTTTCCTTGCCGGTCAACAGGATCGGCTCGCTCAGGCCGTGGCCGCGCACCTCGGCCGAGGGCGACTGCTTGCGCAGATACTCGCACGGCAGCTCGAAACTCTGACCGTCGTCGAACTCGACAATCAGCATGCGGCGCTGCTTTTCCAGGCGAATTTCGGTGGGATCAGGCATGGCGATTCTCAGGGAGGAGTGTAGAAAGTGGGCGAACCCGGTCCGACCGGCAGCCCCAGGGCAAATACCCAGACAAAAAACAGCACGGTCCAACTGATGAAGTAGAAAATTGAATAGGGCAGCATGGTGGCAATCAGGGTGCCGATGCCGAACTGCTTGTCATAGCGCGTCGCCCAGGCCAGGATCAGCCCGAAATAACTCATCATGGGCGTGATGATGTTGGTGGTCGAGTCTCCGA
>SKIE01000130.1 GCA_007116585.1 Wenzhouxiangella sp.
AGGGATGACCGAGCGCTGGCACAACTTCTCGGCCGGCCCTTCGGCCCTGGCCCTGCCGGTGCGCGAGAAGTTGGCCGAAGAGCTTGCACCAGACCCTGACGGTCGACCGTCCGTAGCCGAAATCAGCCATCGCGGCAAACGCTTTACAGCGCTTGCCGAGGAGCTGGAGGCCCGTCTGCGCGGTCTGATGGGGGTGGGTGCCGACCACGCGGTGTTGCTGCTGCCGGGCGGAGCCAATCTGCAGTTTGCCTGGCTGCCGATGAACCTTGCCGCCGGAGCAACGCCCGGCTATCTGATCAGCGGCCACTGGGGGCTGAAAGCGCTGGCCGAAGCGCGCCGGGTCGGTGCTGCCGAAGTCGTTGCCAGCTGCGAGGAGGACGGCTTTACGACTCTGCCGGTCGCGGTCGTGTCCGAGCGCTTTGCCTACCTGCACTACACCGGCAACGAAACCATCCATGGCCTGCAGTTCGCCGCGCCGCCCGCGAGCAGCGTGCCGCTGGCGGCTGATCTGTCGTCCGAGTTCCTCTCGCGTCCGTATCCGTATGCCGATCTGGGCTTCGCCTACGCAGGTGCACAGAAAAACCTGGGTATTGCGGGCCTGACCGTCGTGCTGATCCGGCGCGATCTGCTCGAGCGGATTCCGGACGGCCTGCCGCGTTTTCTTGATTATCGAACCTGGGTCGATAGCGGTTCGCTCTACAACACGCCGGCCACGCTGGCCTGGTATGCCGCGCTGGAGACCCTGCGCTGGATAGAGGCCTGCGGCGGGCTGGAGGCGATGGCCGAGCGCAACCGGGCCAAGGCGGCGCGCTTGTACGATGCGATTGACCGCAGTGCGTTTTATCGCAACCCTGTGGATAATGCGGCCCGTTCTGTAATGAATGTGCCATTCTGGACCGAGCAGGAGTCCCAGGTGCCCTTGTTTGTGACTGAAGCGGAAGCCGCCGGCTTGCTCGGCTTGAAAGGACATAGAGCCCTCGGCGGTCTGCGCGCCAGTCTGTACAATGCCCTGGAGATGAACGCAGTGGATGCTCTGGTGGATTTCATGCGCGATTTCGAGCGCCGTCATGGCTGAAAAAGAACTGGATCTGGGCGCGGTACGGGCTCGGATCGATGCCCTCGATGAGCAGATTCAGCGCCTGATCGGGGAGCGGGCCGGGCTGGCCCAGGAGGTCAGGCGGGTCAAGGGCGATCTGGCCGGTCCGGCGGCCTACTATCGACCTGATCGTGAGGCGCAGGTTTTGCGCCGGGTCATCGAGCGCAATGACGGTCCGCTGAGCGATACCGTCATGCTGCGGCTGTTCCGCGAAATCATGTCGGCCTGTCTGGCCCAGCAGGAGCCACTGCGGGTGGCCTATCTTGGTCCGGAAGGCACGTTTACCCAGCAGGCTGTTTATCGCCAGTTTGGTCATTCGGTGAACGCCATTGCCCAGGCCAGCATTGAAGACGTGTTTTTGCAGGTGCAGGCCGGTGAGGTCGACTTCGGCGTGGTGCCGGTGGAGAATTCCTCGCAGGGCATCGTCTCGCACACGCTGGACATGTTCATGCACTCCGATATCAAGATCACCGCGGAGGTTGAGCTCAGGATTCACCAGCATTTATTGACTCGCGCGCGCCGGCTGGAAGATATTGAACGGGTCTATGCCCACAGCCAGTCCTTGTCACAGTGCAAACACTGGCTGGCCGCGCATCTGCCGGATGCCGAGTTGATTGCCCTGTCGAGCAACGCCGAAGCGGCCCGGCGCGTTCGAACGCAGCCCGATGCAGCCGCTGTGGCTGGCCGACACGCGGCCGAGGTCTATGGCCTGCCGGTGTTGTTCGGCAATATCGAGGACCATGTCGACAACACCACCCGCTTCCTGGTCCTCGGCAACGAGCTGCTACCCGCCTCCGGGGATGACAAGACCACGCTCCTGGTGGCCGGGACCGACGGCTCCGGCGCGCTGTTTCGATTGCTCGAGCCGCTCGCCCGTCACGGCATCAACATGAAGCGAATCGAATCCAGGCCATCGCGCCAGGGCCGCTGGGACTATGTGTTTTTCATCGATATCGAAGGTCATGTCGAGCAGGACAATGTCCGCGAGGCGCTGGCCGAGCTTGAGGCCGAGGCGCGCATGATCAAGATTCTCGGCAGTTATCCGCGCGCCATTCTGGGCCGCCTGCCGGCCTCCGACGGGGCGGGCGAAAAGCCCGCGGCATCATCATGAGAGCGCGCGATTACAACGACCTTGCTGTGCCCGGCGTGCGCGGACTGCAGCCGTATACGCCGGGCAAGCCGATCGCCGAGCTGGAGCGGGAATACGGCGTCAGCGACTCGATCAAGCTGGCTTCCAACGAAAATCCGCTGGGCGCCAGTCCGAAAGCGCTGGAAGCGGTGCGCCGCAGTCTGGACGACGTCTGGCTGTATCCCGACGCCAACGGCTATGAGCTCAAGCGTGCCTTGTCGGCGCGTCACGATATTCCGCCAGAGTGCATTACGCTCGGCAACGGCTCCAATGAGGTGCTGGTTTTCCTGGCCCAGGCTTTTTTGCGGCCCGGTCTTGAGGCGGTATTCTCGCAATACGCTTTTGCTGTCTACCCGATCGCCTGTCAGATGGTGGGTGCCGAGGCCAGCGTTGCGCCGGCCCTGCCGCCGGATCACCCGATGCCGCTGGGCCATGATCTGCGCGCGCTCTACGAGGCGGTGGGCTTGAATACCCGGCTGGTTTTTATTGCCAACCCGAACAATCCGACCGGAACCTGGCTGGACGGGAGGCGCTTGAAGGACTTTATTGCCTCGCTGCCGCCGCACGTGCTGTGCGTGATCGACGAGGCCTACATCGAGTATGCCGACGGCGGTGTGCTCGGCGATGCGTCGACCTGGCTTGCCGAGATGCCGAACCTGGTCGTGACCCGGACGTTTTCCAAGGCCTATGGGCTGGCGGGGCTACGCGTTGGCTATGCCCTGAGCAACCCCGGCGTTGCTGATCTGCTCAACCGGGTACGTCCTCCGTTCAACGTCAATACGCTGGCGCTGGAAGCAGCCCGCGCGGCGCTGGACGATCAGGATTTCATCGAGCGCAGCCGGTCGATGAACCGCGCCGGGCTGGCGCAGCTGGGCGAGGGCTGCGAAGCGCTTGGGCTGCGCGTTGTGCCCTCGGCGGGGAACTTCGTTCTGGTCGACTTCGGCCGTTCCGTCGGCGCCATCAACGAGGCGCTGATGCGCGCCGGCGTTATTGTCCGGCCGGTGGCCAACTACGGGCTTGCACATCATTTGCGCATTACCGTTGGCACCGAAGCGCAGAATGAGCGTCTGCTCGGTGCTCTGGCCGCCGCGGTTGCACAGGCATGAAACTTCGCGTTACACCCTCGCGCCGGCCTCTCAATGGCTCTGCCCAGGCGCCCGGAGATAAGTCGATTTCCCACCGCCTGGCGATCCTCGGTGGCTTGGCCGAGGGCAGGAGCACGATCACCGGCTACCTCGACAGCGCGGATACCCATGCCACGCTGGCCGCCATGGCCGCGCTGGGCGCCGGGGTTGAAACCGTGGGTGACGAGATTCGGATCGACGGCGGGATCGGCCCGGTTGAGCGTGCGACCCTGGATCTGGGGAATTCCGGAACCGGTGTCCGGCTGTTGGCCGGTGCGCTGGCCGGGCGGCCCGAGTTGTTCGGCAGTGAGTTGATCCTGATCGGCGACGAGTCGCTGTCGCGGCGCCCGATGGGCAGGATCATTGATCCACTCGAAGCCATGGGAGCTGATCTGCACGGTCGCGATGGTCGGTTGCCGCTGGTGCTCAGGCCGCGTTCTTTGCGCGCGATTGAATACCATCCGCCGGTGGCCAGCGCCCAGATCAAATCCGCCGTGCTGCTGGCAGGACTGGTGGCGGAAGGGGAGACCGTGCTGATCGAGCCCGGCCCGAGCCGCGACCACACCGAGCGGCTGCTGCCGGCATTTGGTGTCACGCTGGAGCAGTCCGGGTCCGAGCTGCGGTTGCGCGGCGGCCAGCAACTGCACGGCGGCCGCTTTCACGTGCCGGGTGATTTAAGTTCGGCGGCGTTCATGCTGGCCGCTGGACTGCTGGTGCCGGGCTCGGAACTGCGTGTAGACAACGTCGGGATCAATCCCAGCCGCGACGGTGTGCTGCGCATTCTGGAGATGATGGGCGCGGACATCAGCTGGCAGGCAGAGGATCGGGTCGGTGCCGAGCCGGTCGGGTCAGCCCGGGTTCGAGGCTCGGATCTGACCGGCGCGGAGATACCGCCGGACTGGGTGCCGTTGGCCATTGACGAGTTTCCCATCGTCATGGCGCTGGCTGCTGCGGCGTCCGGAACCACGAAAATCAACGGAGCAGCGGAGCTTCGGGTCAAGGAATCCGATCGACTGGCCGTCATGTGCCGTCAGCTGGCCCGCCTCGGCGTTCGCGTGGAAGAAACATCGGATGGCGCCTGTGTGCACGGTGGGCCGGTGTACGGTGGGGAAGTGGATTCCTGCGGGGATCACCGCATTGCAATGAGCCTGGCCGTGTTGGGGCTGGTCGCCGAGGAGGCGGTGGTGATCCGCAATGCCGAATGGATACGGACCAGTTTCCCCGGCTTCGTTGACGAACTTCGCGCTCTCGGCGCCGAGCTGGACTGGGAAGAGGAGGATGTCGCTTGACTATGGACGTGCAGGCCCCGGTACTGACCATCGACGGGCCGTCTGGCGCCGGAAAGGGCGCGGTATCAGCGAGGGTGGCGCTGCAGTTGCGCTGGAATGTGCTCGATTCCGGCGCGGTCTATCGCAGCGTGGCACTCGCTGCCCTGAATGCCAATGCCGACCTGGAAGACGAGTCGGCGCTGATCGCCTTATGCCACGACCTGGATCTGGCCTTTGCACCAGGTGAGGATGGCATTGAGGCGACGCTGGATGGGCGTGCGCTGGGTGATGCGCTGCGCGCTGAAGCGGTCGGCGTGGCCAGCTCGAAAGTGGCCGCCTTGCCCGGCGTTCGGGCGGCCTTGCTGGAACTGCAGCGTTCGTTTCGTCGTCGTCCGGGCCTGGTCGCAGACGGGCGCGATATGGGGACCGTGGTCTTCACCGATGCGCCGGCGAAGGTGTTTCTGGACGCCAGCGTAGAGGAAAGGGCGCGGCGCCGCTATCGACAGTTGAAAGCCAATGGCGATGATGTTACATTTGACCGGCTGATCAGTGACCTGCAGGCGCGTGATCGTCGTGATCGGGAACGTGCGGTCTCCCCCACGCTTCCGGCTGATGATGCCGTTGTTGTGGATTCGACCAGTCTAGGGCTGGAAGAAGTGGTGGAGGAAGTCCTCGCGGTAGTCCGAGAGCGCATCCCCGCCGTGTCCTGATTGAGTACATGGGTGGCCGTTTCGTCCAATGAAGCGGTTTGATACACGAGCGTGGCCGCCAGGCTGCGCAGATGAAAAGATAATCGCGCGACGGCATGCGCCCGGCGAGATCTTGCAGGATATTTCAAACGTAATGACCGAATCTTTTGCTGAACTCTTTGAACAAAGCCTGACCGAAAGCGAATTGCGCCCCGGCGCCATTGTGATGGGGCGGGTTGTCGAAATTCGCGACGACGCCGTCGTGATCAATGCCGGACTGAAGTCCGAAGGTATCGTGCCGATTTACCAGTTCGAGCGCCCCGATGGCGAACTCGAAGTGGAAGTGGGTGATGAGGTTGAAGTCGCGCTGGATACCGTCGAAGACGGCTTTGGCGAGACCCGACTGTCGAGGGAGAAAGCCAAGCGCTCGCGCGTCTGGACCACGCTGGAAAAGTCCTTTGAAGCCGAGGAAAACGTTATCGGTCAGATTACGGGCAAGGTCAAGGGTGGCTTCACCGTCAACATTGACAGCATTCGCGCATTCCTGCCGGGCTCGCTGGTCGACGTTCGCCCCGTGCGCGATCCGGTCTACCTGGAAGGCAAGGATCTGGAGTTCAAGATCATCAAGCTCGATCGCCGGCGCAACAACCTGGTTGTCAGCCGCCGGGCCGTTGTTGAGCATGAGTACGCGGCCGAGCGTGAGGACCTGATCGAGCGCCTGACAGAAGGTGCCGTCATCAAGGGTGTGGTCAAGAATCTGACCGACTACGGCGCCTTCCTGGATCTGGGCGGCATCGATGGGCTGCTGCACATTACCGACATGGCCTGGAAGCGGGTTCGCCACCCCTCTGAAGTGGTCGAAGTGGGTGATGAACTGGAAGTTCGCGTGTTGCGCTTCGATCGCGAGCGCATGCGCGTCTCGCTCGGCCTCAAGCAGTTGGGCGAGGATCCGTGGGACAACATCGACCGGCGTTATCCGCCGACCTCGCGTTTGTTCGGCAAGGTGACCAACATCACCGACTACGGCTGTTTTGTCGAAATCGAGGATGGCGTGGAAGGCCTGGTTCACGTCTCGGAAATGGACTGGACCAACAAGAACGTCAATCCGGCCAAGGTCGTGCATATCGGCCAGGAAGTCGAGGTCATGGTGCTCGACGTCGACGAGGAGCGTCGCCGCATTTCGCTGGGCATGAAGCAGGTCGCGCCCAACCCCTGGGAAGCCTTTGCCGCGACCCACAACAAGGGCGACAAGGTGTCCGGCGCGATCAAGTCGATCACGGATTTCGGTGTCTTCATTGGTCTGGACGGCGGTATCGACGGCCTGGTTCACCTGTCCGACATCTCCTGGATGACGCCGGGCGAAGAAGCGATCCGGAATTTCCGCAAGGGCGAGGAGCTGGAAGCCGTCGTGCTGGCGGTGGACCCGGAGCGCGAGCGGATTTCGCTTGGTATCAAGCAGTTGGAGCAGGATCCGTTTGCCACCTTCATGGCAGAGCATCCCCGCGGTTCGATCGTCACCGGCACCGTTCGGTCTGTTGACTCCCGCGGCGCCGTGGTAGAGTTGGCGGATGGCGTGGACGGCTACATCAAGGCGTCCGATCTGGCCAAGGAGCGGGTCGAGGATGCCACCAAGGTGGTGTCGGAAGGCGACGAGATCGAGGCGAAGTTTGTTGCTCTGGACCGCAAGACCCGCAATCTGACCCTGTCGGTTCGGGCCAAGGACGATGACGAGCTGGCCGAAGTCATTGATCAGTATCAGGGTCGGTCGGGCAGCACCGGGACATCGCTGGGCGACCTGCTCAAGGAACAGCTGGCCGGCAAGGACTGATTGCCGGTTGGCGCACGTGCCACCCGGTACTGCCGGGTGGTCGTGACTGGCAATAGTTCAGGGAGAGGGCCATGACCAAATCCGAGTTGATCGAACGTCTGGCAACAGAACAGACGCATCTCAATCAGACCGATGTCGAGCTGGCGGTGCGCAGTATTCTGGAGCAGTTGAGCAGGGCGCTTGCAGAAGGCGAGCGGGTCGAAATCCGCGGCTTCGGCAGCTTTTCTCTACACTATCGTCCGCCCCGGATGGGCCGCAACCCCAAGACCGGGGACGCCGTGGCGCTTCCGGGCAAGCATGTCCCGCACTTTAAGCCAGGCAAGGAACTGCGCGAGCGTGTCGATCACGGCGCGAGCTGACGTAGCGTTCTGATGTACCGCTGGATTCTCCTTCTTTCAATGCTGCTCGCCGCCGCCCTGGGGCTGGTTGTCGGTGTGCTCAACCCTGATCCTGTGGCCCTGGATCTTGCCTTGGTCGAGCCCGAATTGCCGCTGGGTGGGCTGGTGCTCACCGTTTTTGCCCTGGGCGTGGTGGCCGGTCTGCTGGTCTTCTGGGTCATGTTCGATCTGCCGGCCCGTCTTAGCCGTCGCGGCAGGGAACGCAGAAAGGACAAAGCGGCCGGCCTGCCGGCCCGCAATGACTGAACTGACGGTTCTTTTCGTGCTGCTGCCGCTGGCTGCGGTCAGCGGCTGGCTGGTTGGGCGCGGTGCCACACAGCGCAGGAACCGGCAGCGCCGCGAGCTTTCCAGCCAGTACTTTCGCGGCATCAATTATCTTCTGAACGAAGAGTCCGACAAGGCCATCGAGGAGTTTCTCAAGCTGGCCGAAGTCAATCGAGATACGGTGGATACCCACCTTGCCCTGGGCACGCTGTTTCGACGGCGGGG
>SKIE01000084.1 GCA_007116585.1 Wenzhouxiangella sp.
GCTTCTGCGCCGGCTGCCATGACCTGGTGCCGTTGCTGTCCGGAGCGTTTGACGACCCTGACTTTGACGATGTCAACGATCCCACCGCGCATGCCGGCATCACCTGCACCACCTGTCACGCAGTCACCCACATCAACAGTCGACGCGGCAATGCCGATTTCACCATCGAGGAACCGATTCATTATCCGTTTGCCTTCAGAGAAAACCGGTTCCTGCAGTGGGTCAACGCCCAGTTGATCAAGGCCAAACCCGAGTTTCACAAACGCACCTTCCTCAAACCCCTGCATGAGACAGCAGAGTTCTGCGGAAGCTGTCACAAGGTGCACATACCTGAACAACTCAACGAGTATCGATGGTTGCGAGGTCAGAACCACTACGACTCCTTCCTGTTGAGTGGCGCTTCGGGGCACGGGGTGGCCAGCTTCTACTACCCGGCTCAAGCCCAGCCCAACTGCAACGGCTGCCACATGCCGCTGTTGCCTTCGGATGATTTCGGCGCCCGCCTGCGGCCCGAGGCGGGTGGCTATACCGTCAAGAACCACCTGTTTCCGTCGGCCAATACAGCCGTCCCGCAGCTGGTCGGGTTGCCGGACGAGGTCATTGAGGCGCACAAGGCCTTTTCGGAAGGCACCATGCGGGTCGACCTGGTCGCACTGCGCGAGGAAGGTCGCGTCGACGGTCGTCTGATTGCGCCGATCCGGCCCAGGGTTCCGGCCCTTCGGCCAGGCAGCGACTACCTGCTGCAAAGCGTGATTCGCAACCTTGGAGTCGGCCATCACTTTACCGAAGGCACGACCGACTCGAACCAGGTCTGGCTCGAGGTTGAGGTTGAGCACAACGGCGAGATCATCGGCCGCAGCGGCGGGATCGAGCCGCTGCGGCACGAGGTTGACCCATGGTCGCACTTCGTCAATGTCTATACGCTTGACCGCGACGGTAACCGCATCGAGCGGCGCAACGCCGAAGACGTCTTCGTTGCCCTGTACAACCATCAGGTGCCGCCGGGAGCGGCCGATGTGGTGCACTATCGCCTGTCCGTGCCGGAAGCGATCAGCGGTGAGTTGACGGTGACCATGCGGCTGAACTACCGCAAGTTCGACTACATCCTGATGCGCCATGTCGAGGGCGAGGACTTCGTGCGCAATGATCTGCCGATCACGGTCATGGCAGAAGACCGAGTCACGTTCCCGGTCGGTGAGGATGCCAGGCCGCTGACTGTGGATGCACCGAAGACGCCGTCCTGGGAGCGATTGAACGACTACGGTATCGGCGCCCTGCTCAAACCCCAGCGCCGCCAGCTACGCCAGGCCGAGGAAATCTTCACTCTGGTCGAGCGAGAGGGCAAGGGTGTTGGTGCGCTCAACCTGGCCCGGACCTATCTGGAGGAGGGGCGCCTGGGCGAAGCCGGCGATGCCCTGCGGCGGGTCTCGGCGCACGATGATCCGCCCTATCCCTGGTCCCTGACCTGGTTCAGCGGTCTGTTGCTGTTCGAGGAAGGCCGTTTTGAATCGGCGCTGCAGGCTTTTGTGGCCCTTTATGAGACGCGGTTTCCGGAAGCCCGCGCGCGCGGTTTTGACTTCTCGCGCGACTACCGCCTGCTCAACCGCATCGGGCTGACCTGGCTGGAGATCGCGCGGCAGTCCGATCAGGAAGCGCGGCTGCGCGGCTTGAATGAGGCGGCCGACTGGTTCCACAAGGCGCTGGTCCAGGACCCGGAAAATGCCGCGGCTCATTACAACCTGTCGCAGGTCTATCGCCTGCTCGGCCAGATCGAGCAGAGTGCCTTTCATGCGGCCGAGCACGATCGCTATCGCATTGACGACAACGCCCGAGACCGCGCCATTGCCGCAGCGCGCCGTCGGGATCGCGCGGCTGATCACGCCGCCGATCCCGTGGTTATTCATGATCTGCACCGTGACGGTGCCGAGGTTTATCGGCTCCGCGCGCCTGAAGTGATTCAAACCATGGCAAGGCAATGAGTCGAAATCACGAAAAGGACGGGCTGGATCGGGACACCGAGCGCGATGATTCGGTGATCGCAACGGCGTTTCGATGGTCGCTGGTGGTGATCGCCGGCGTGCTTGTTTTGGTTGGAGGTATGGCCGGGCTACGGTTCTGGCTGGATCGGGAAATGCCGGTGGAAATCGAGCAGGTCGAGGTCGATCTTGACCAGTTGCTGGCACCGGAAGCGGCCAGCCTTGCGCCGGGGGCGCCCTTCGTCGACATCACCGCGGCAGCTGGTCTCGATTTCATTCACGACAACGGCGCCTTCGGCGAGCGCTTGCTGCCCGAAACCATGGGCGGCGGCGTGGCCTTTCTCGACTACAACAACAACGGTCACCAGGACCTGCTGTTCATCAACTCCGATCACTGGCCGTTTGGACCCGAGCTGGACCGGCCGCGGCCGAAGGCGCTCAGGCTTTACGAGAACAACGGCCACGGCCAGTTTCGCGAGGTCACCGCCGACGCTGGCCTCGACGGCATACATTTCTACGGCCAGGGCGTGGCAGTCGCCGACCTGAGCGGCGACGGCTGGCCGGATATCTACGTCACCGCGGTCGGCCACAACCGTCTGTTTCGCAACGAGCGCGGACGCTTCGTCGATGTCACCGAGTCCGCCGGGGTGGCCGGCGGTGAGGAAAGCTGGTCGACCAGCGCCGGTTTCTTTGACGTCAATGGCAACGGCCTGCTCGATCTCTTCGTGGTCAACTACGTGCAGTGGTCGCGCGAGGTCGATATCGAGGTCGACTACCGCCTGGCCGGGATAGGAAGGGCCTACGGTCCGCCGACCAACTTTGCCGGTACCAACAGCTATCTGTTCATCAACAACGGCGACGGCAGCTTCAGCGAGCGCAGCGTGGATGCAGGCATTGCGGTCAACCACCCGACCACCGGTGTTCCGGTTGGCAAGGGGTTGGCGCTGATTCCTGTCGACTTCGACGGCGATAGCCACATGGATGTCATGGTGGCCAACGACACCGTTGGCAATTTCCTCTTTCGCAATATCGGCGACGGGCAGTTCGAGGAAGTCGCCACCGTCTGGGGGCTGGGCTTTGACCGCAACGGCATGGCCACCGGGGCGATGGGTATCGATTTCGCCCGGTTCGCCAACGACGACCGCCTGGCCGTTGCGATCGGCAACTTCGCCAACGAGATGAGTTCGTTCTACGTCTCCCAGGGCGATCGCACCCAGTATGCCGATCAGACCATCGGCGCAGGCATCGGCGGGCCGACCCGGATGGCCCTTACTTTCGGCGTGCTGTTTCTGGATTTCGATCTGGACGGCCGGCTCGACTTCCTTCAGACCAATGGACATGTCGAAAACGAGATCAACCGCGTTCAGTCCAGCCAGCACTACCGTCAGCCCGGTCAGTTGTTCTGGAACTGCGGCGAAGACTGTTCGCGCCCCTTCGAAACCCTGCCGCTTGACCGTATTGGCGATCTGGCCCAACCCATCGTCGGGCGGGGCGCGGCCTATGCCGACATCAACGGCAACGGTCGGCTCGACGTGGTGTTGACCCAGATTGGCGGGCCGCCGCTGTTGTTGAGAAACGATACTGCCCTGGGGCATCACTGGATCCGCTTTCGGCTGCAGGGCCGGGCGCCGAACACCGACGCCATTGGCGCACGGCTCAGGCTGGAGGCCGGTGGCCAGACCCAGTTCCGCCAGGTTATGCCGACCCGCAGTTACCTCTCCCAGGTCGAACTGCCGGTCACCTTCGGGCTGGGTGAAGTCGATCGCGTCGATCGCGTCGTGATCACCTGGCCGGACGGCAGCGAGCAGACGCTGAAAGACCTCGAGCCCGATCGCCTGCACCGGATTGTCCAGCCATGACGGCGCCGGCTGAATTGCACCGTCCGGGTGCGGCTGGCATCATGTCGCCGTTGCGGACCCGGAACCGGTCCCCCGGCCTGTCGGTCTTGTTTGCCATGCCTGTGTCTCTTGCTCTGAAAGCATACGGCCCCCAGCCGTCGGTAAATCCGTTGACCGCCATCCGGGCCTGGCGACGATGGGCTCTGGCGGGCGCCGCGCTCCTTGCATCGCCGCCGCTGCTCGGCGGTGACGATCCCTGGTTCATCGATGTGACCGAGCAGGCCGGCATCGACTTCCGCTACGACAACGGCACGAGCGGCAACTTCTATTTCCCGGAGATCATGGGCGGCGGCGGCGCGCTGTTTGATTTCAACGGGAATGGACTGCTCGATCTCTACCTCGTCCAGGGTGGTGCGCTGGGGCCGGAAATCGGCCCGGATGACCGCACTGGAGGCGATCGTCTGTACCGAAACGATTCCTTCGTCGATGATGAGGGTAACTGGGTGGTTCGGTTCACCGACGTGACCACGGGGGCCGGGATCGATGCCCGCGGCTACGGCATGGGCGTGGCGGTGGGCGATGTCAACGGCAACGGCTTCCCGGATCTGTACGTGATGAATTACGGCGATAACCAGTTGTGGCGGAACAACGGCGACGGAACCTTTACCGATATCACCGAGCAGGCGGGGGTCAACGATTCACGCTGGAGCGTCAGCGCCAGCTTTGCCGACCTCAACGGTAATGGTCTGCTTGACCTGTTTGTCGTCAACTATGTCGACTTCCGCTTTGCAGGCCACCGGATCTGTCGTTCGGCCACCACCAGTCAGCAGGATTACTGCTCGCCGTCCGCCTACACCGGTGTGCGCGATACCTTGTTCATCAACCAGGGCGACGGGCGCTTTCTGGACATGACCGAGGCAGCCGGCTTGGCTGAAGTGCGTCGCCACGGTCTCGGCGTGGTCGCGGCCGATTTCAACGGTAACGGGCGGGTCGACCTGTATGTTGCCAACGACGGCAGCGCCAACTCGCTGTGGCTGAACGAGGGTGATCTGACCTTCATTGACGATGCGTTTATGGCGGGTGCTGCGGTCAACGCGGATGGTGCCATGGAAGCCGGGATGGGTGTGGATGCCGGTGACTACAACCGCTCCGGCGCAGAGGACTTGTTCATCACCCATATGCGCCGTGAGACCAATACGCTCTATCGCAATGACGGACAGGGCTGGTTTACCGATGTCACTTCGGCCAGCGGACTGGGCGCTCCCAGCCTGCCGGCAACCGGTTTCGGTGCAGCCTGGATCGACATCGACAACGATGGCTGGCTGGATCTTGTTGCCATCAACGGGGCAGTCGTCGTAGAGGAGGACCTGGTGGCGGCCGGTGATCCATTTCCCTATCACCAGCCCGACCAGTTGTTCCTGAACCAGCGCGATGGCCGTTTTGTCGATGTCACTTCCAGGGCAGGCCCCGCGCTTGAGGCGTCGCATGTGGGGCGCGGCTTGGCTGTTGGTGATATCAACAACAATGGACGGGCTGATCTGGTCATCGTCAATATCAACGGGCCGGCCCGGGTTCTGCTGAACCAGAAAGGGGCCGGCCGCCACTGGCTGGGCGCTCACCTGACCGATGCGCAGGGACGCACGGTGACCCAGTCCGTGGCCTGGCTGCGCGGGGGCGATCAGGCGCCGATCCGACGCCGCTCGCGCGCCGATGGTTCATACGCCTCGGCCAATGACCCCCGGGTTCTGTTTGGTCTCGGAGACCAGTCGGCGGCCCAAACTCTCGAAGTGCACTGGCCTGATGGCCAGCGGGAGTGGTTTGTTGATCTTGCCGTCGACCGCTACCACGAACTGCGGCAGGGCGAAGGTCGTGATGATGCAGGAGGGATGCCATGAGTATTCTGCGGCGTTGTGTCCTGGTACTGACGCTGCTGGTCAGCGCCAGCGCCTTGTCTTCACAGACCGATACTGTCGCCCCGGTGGATCGCGACCAGACGCCGGCGGCGGTGCTCGAAACCATTGATGCGGCGCGTGAGCAGGTTGCTGCGCGCAGCGACCAGGGGTCTGACGCTCTGGCCAGGGCTTATGGTCATCTTGGAGATGTATTGTTCGTGCACGGGTTTTCGGCACAGGCCGAGCAGGCCTATGGCAATGCCCGCAGCCTGCAGCCGCAGGTGGCCGACTGGCATTACCTGCTGGGGCTGCTGGCCATGGACCGTGGTCGGCCCGACCGGGCCATGATGCATTTCGATCAGGCCGTTGAACTGAATCCGTTTGATCCTGTCGCCCATCTGCGGCGCGGCCAGGCGGCGCTTGAGAAGGGCGAACTGGAGCAGGCCGCGGCGGATTTCGAGCGCGCCTTGGCGCTGCAGCCGGAGGCGCCGGCAGCGCTGGCGGGAAAAGGCCGGGTCGCGCTAGAGCGTGAGGCCTACGCCGAGGCCGTTGACTGGCTGGAACAGGCGCTGGCCTTGGCCCCTGAGGCGACCCGTCTGCATCAGCCTTTGGCCATGGCCTATCGGGGCTCGGGCGATGTCGCGCAGGCCCGGGAACATCTTGCGCAGGTCGGAGAGGGGACGGAGCCAGTCGACGATCCGCTGCTCAACCGGATGCAGGCGCAGTCGCGCTCGCCGCAGTTCTATCTCGAAACCGCCCTGCAGCGGGCCGCGGCATCTGACTTCGACAGCGCCCGTCGCTTGCTGGGGGTGGCCATTCAGCTGGCGCCGGATGACGTGGGTGTGCTGGAAAACTATGGTGAGGTCGTCGCCCGGCAGGGCGATCTTGACGAGGCGGCAGCAACCTTCCAGCGCTGGATTGGATTGACACCGGATCAGGCCCGGCCGCACTTTCTGCTGGGGCAGGTCGAAGAGTTGCGCGGGCGTATGACTCCGGCGCGACAGGCCTACGAGACTGCGCTTGAGCGCGATCCCGGGCTGGTCGAGGCAGCTGAGGCGTTGGCGTTTGTCAGGCTTGGCACGGGCGAGTACCTTGCCGCCGCGGATGACTTCGAGGCGCTTGCCGAGCGAACAGGCGACCAGTACCAGGGCCGTCACCCCTACTGGGCGGCGCTTGCCCGTCTTGGTAGCGGGCAATGCCAACGCGGGCAGACAGATCTTGAAACTCTGCAGGAGCGGTTTCCTACTGATCCGGACATCCTCACCGCGCTTGCCCGGGTCAGGGCGAGTTGTGGTGAGGCTGACCAGGACGCACTGGAAGAGGCCCTGCTGTGGGCAGAGGCGGTTTATCGGACGGCGCCTACCGCGGATTATTCAGCCGCACTGGCCATGGTGTACGCGGCCATGGGGCAGTTCGACGATGCGGTCGATCTTCAGGCCCAGGCCCTATTCGAGGCACTGAAGACAGGAGAGCTCGAACAGCGCGCCGATCTGCGGGCCGACATGGACAGATACCAGTCTGGTCAGCCGGCAGTGCAGCCTTTTTCGAAGGGGTTTCCCGGGTTCCCCAGCCCACAAGGAGAATGACAAGCATGTCGATATCGGTTCGCCTGACGCCTCTGGCGCCCTGGATTGGTCTGGTCATCGCGTTGTGGCTGTTGCTGCCGATGGCAGCCGCTGCTGACAATGGCGGCCTGCACGAGTTGTTCGAGCGCATCGGCAAGGAACGCCAGTCGCTCAGTCCCCAGGCCATGTCGGCCGCCGTGCTGGGTACGCCGGAAGAGGAGCGCTACCTCGGCCGACTGGATATTCCCTCGATGGAGGCCACGAAAAAAGCACTGGAGATGGCCCGTCGGCATCGTGATCTGCTCAATCAGTTCGACCGCGAGCAGATGGATGCGACCGATCGCCTGTCTTACGACATCATGGTTTGGCAGCTTGACCAGCAGATCAGCGGGGCTGAATTTGTCTGGCACGACTTCCCGGTCAACCAGCTCATGGCCATCCACAACATGCTGCCGGGTTTCATGACGGCCCAGCATCCGCTGCGCGACGATCGCGACC
>SKIE01000029.1 GCA_007116585.1 Wenzhouxiangella sp.
CGCCAAGGGTGGTGTTGCCGCCGCGGTCAGTGTGAGCGATGGTCTGCCGGTCACGCCGGGCGGCGTGGAAAAGATGGCCAAATCCAAGAACAACGGCGTTGATCCGCAGGCACTGGTCGACCAGTACGGTGCCGACACGGTGCGGCTTTTTTCGATGTTTGCCGCTCCGCCGGAGCAGTCGCTGGAGTGGTCCGAGGCCGGCGTTGAAGGTGCGTGGCGCTTTCTGCGCAGGCTTTGGAGCGGGGTGCACCGTCACGTCGATGGCGGACTGCCGGCGGTTTCGCTGAATCCATCGGCGCTGAATTCGGACGGTCTGGACCTGCGTCGGGTTCTGCATGAAACCATTGCCAAGGTCAGCGATGACTATGGTCGACGCCTGACCTTCAACACCGCAATCGCGGCGGTGATGGAGTGCAGCAACCGCCTGGCCAGGTTTGAGCCCAAGGATGACAACGCCCGTGCCCTGGTGCAGGAATGCTGGACCGCGCTGGTGCGCCTGATCGCCCCGGTGACCCCACACATTGCAGAGGCACTGTGGCGCAAGCTGGGGGCGGACGGTTCCGTGTTTGACGCGGGCTGGCCAGCGGTTGATGAGTCGGCGCTGGCGCGACAAACCGTGACCATGGTGGTCCAGGTCAACGGCAAGGTTCGCGGCCGGATCGAAGCAGCGCCGGGCAGCGCGCGTGATGCGGTCGAAGCGCAGGCCCGGGCCGAGCCTAATGTGGCCCGCTTCCTGGCCGACAAGACGATTGCCAAGGTGATTGTGGTGCCGGACAAGCTGGTCAACATCGTCGCGCGCTGATGCGTCTTCAACTGCTCATGCTGTTGTCGCTGGCGGTGCTTACGGCCTGCGGTTTCCAGCTTAGAGGGGAGGCGCGCCTGCCCGAGGCCATGGCCACGACCTGGCTGGACGTCCCTGACGCGAACAGCGTGTTCGTGCGTGAACTGGCGCTTCGGTTACAGGCCGACGGCGTCGAACTGGTCGATCGCGCTGAAACCGGCGCGGCGGTCCTGCGCATCTCGCGCGAACGGCTGCGCAGCGAACCTCTGACCATTTCAGGCCAGGCGCGGGTGCGCGAATTCGTGCTGGTGTTTGAACTGAACTTTACCCTGCTCGATGCTGACGGAGAGGCGCTGGTGCCGCTGGAAACGCTGCGCCTGACCCGCGAGTACAGCTTCGATGAGCAGGCCATTCTTGCCGCCACAAGAGAAGAAGAATTTCTGCGCGCGGACTTGCGCCGGGCCATGGCCTCGCAGCTGCTGCGGCGCCTGGAAGCGGTGCCGTCGCCGTGAAAACCTACCCTGACCGATTGGAGCAGCAGCTTCAGCGTGGCGTCGAGCGGGCTTACCTGGTCGCCGGGCAGGAACATCTCCTGGTCGAAGAGGCCTGTGACCGTATTCGCCGGGCGGCGCGCGAGGCCGGCATTGCCGAGCGCGTGGTGCTGGAAGCCGACGGTCGTTTTGACTGGAGCCGCCTCGGGGCTGCCACCGAAACCCTGTCGCTGTTTGCGTCCCGTCGCCTGGTCGAGGTGCGTCTACCGTCCGGCAAGCCGGGACGCGAGGGCGGTGCGGCGCTGCGCGAGTGGCTGGCGGCCGACAGCGATGATGTGCTGATGATCAAGTGCAATGCCTGGGACCTGCAGCAGGAAAAAAGCGCCTGGGCCAAAGCGGTGGAATCGGCCGGTGTCTACGTGCCGTGCTGGACGGTCAAGCCTGGACAGCTGCCGGACTGGATCGCTCGACGCTTGAAGCAGCGCGGCCTGCAGGCCGAAGCGAGCGCGTGCCGGTTCCTGGCCGAGCGGCTGGAAGGCAATCTGCTGGCCGCCGCCCAGGAGGTTGAACGTCTGGGCCTGCTTTATGGGCAGGGCGCGCGGCTGGGCATGGATGAGCTGCGCGCGGCCGTTGCCGACAGCGCCCGGTTCGACAGTTTTCGCCTGATCGAACTGGTGCTGTCGGGTCAGGCTGGCGCGGCCATGCGCTGCATTCGCGGCCTGCGCGAGACCGACACACCGATGCCCATGATCATTTCAGCCCTGGCCCGCGAGCTGCAGCTGCTGGCCGTTTTTCAGACGCAGCGCAAGGCAGGTGGCGAGGCCAGCGCCTTCCGGGATCTCAGGGTGTGGGCGGCCCGCCAGGGACCGCTGCGGGCGGCCGCGGATCGACTGTCGCCGGCGGCCGTGTCGAGGGTGGTGGCCGAGTTATCCAACCTGGATCGCATGGCCAAGTCGAACGAGCGCCACGAGTTCTGGGTGGCCTTGGAGCGCTTGTGCGTTCAGGTTGCCGGTGCCGGCGACGGGCGTCATGCCGCGTAAGCGCCGACTCATTCGTAATCGCGCTGTCGCCTTGTTCGGCGGCACTTTCGATCCTGTGCATTATGGTCATCTGCGCGCCGCGGCCGAAATCTCCGAGCGTCTCAAGGTGAGCAACTTCCGCCTGGTTCCGGCCGGCCAGCCGCCGCATCGGGACGGGACCTGGGCCGAGCCCTTTCATCGCCTGGCCATGCTTGAACTGGCCGTCGCCCCTTACGCTGATTTGCATGTTGACGAGCGTGAAGTGCTGCGCGACGGCCCCTCCTACATGGCCGATACCCTGGCCAGCGTGCGGCGGGAAGTCTCGGCGGTACCGCTGTTGTTGTGTGTGGGTCAGGACGCCGCCAACCAGCTGCATCGCTGGGAGCGCTGGCAGGAGTTGCTCGAGTTGGCCCACCTGGTCGTGATGACCCGACCGCGCAGCGAGCCGAGTTACGCCGAGGAGTTGACCGCTGCGCTGGAAGGCCGACACGTGCGCCGGGCGCGTGATCTGATGGACTCCCCGGCCGGCCTGGTATGTCATGTCGAGGTCACCCAACTGGCGATTTCTTCAACTGATATCCGCTACCAGCTGGGCCGCGGCTGGGACCCGCGTTTCCTGCTGCCGGCCACGGTTCTGTCCTACATCCGCAAGCACGGCCTGTATGGGGCAGATGAAACGCCGGTTGGAAACGAGTAAACTATGGGCCATTCACTCAACGCCAGTTTGTCCTGACCTTCTTGAAGTCCTCTCCCGCGTTTCCTGATCCTGGCCAGCTTTGCGAACTGGCTGTCGCCGCCCTCGAAGACAGCAAGGGCGAATCCATCGAGGTGCTTGATCTCACCGACCGGTCGACGTTCGCCGATTACATGATCGTGGCCAGCGGCAATTCCAGCCGGCAGGTCAAGGCCATGGCCGATCGGCTGGTGCAGCGGGCCAAGGCGGCCGGTTGCCCGCCGCTGGGCGTGGAGGGCGATCGTGAGGCCGAATGGGTGCTGGTTGATCTGGCTGATGTGGTCGTGCACCTGATGCTGCCGCAGACCCGCGCCTTCTATAACCTCGAAAAACTCTGGTCAGCCCCGCCGGCAGCACAATCCTCTTCGGCTCAGGCCTGATCGGGTCAGCCGGATGAAACTGGTCGTGGCCGCCGTGGGACAGCGGATGCCCGACTGGGTCGAGGCCGGATGGAACGAATATGCTCGTCGGTTTCCCTCGCATCTGACTCTGGAACTGGTCGAAGTCCCGGTCGCCGGTCGCTCCGGCAGCAGCCGAGATAACGCCATTGAAGCAGAACGGCTGCTGGCGCGGGCGCCGCAGCGGGCCAACCGCATTGCCATGCACGGGTCACAAAAGGCCTGGTCAACCGAACATCTGGCCGAACGCCTGGCACACTGGCAGATGCTGGGTGATCCGGTCTGGTTTTTCATCGGTGGCGCCAACGGTCTCACGCCAGAGGTGCTGGCGACCTGCACCGAGCGCTGGTCACTGGGACCCGCTGTCTTTCCGCACATGCTGGTTCGCGTCATCGTTGCCGAACAGCTGTATCGGGCCAGTACCATCCTGAGCGGCCACCCCTATCATCGTGCCTGAGCGTGAGCTGATACTGGCTTCGGCCTCGCCGCGCCGGCGCGAATTGCTGGCTCAGACTGGTCTGGCGTTTGCCGTGATCGTGGCGGCTGTCGATGAATCTGTCCGGGCGGGTGAGGCTGCGGATGATTACGTCTTGCGAGTGGCTGCAGACAAGGCCGGGGCGGTGCATGAGAAGTACCCGCAGGCGTTTGTCTTCGGTGCCGACACCGCGGTGGTGGTCGATGGAGAGATTCTCGGCAAGCCGGTCGATGCCGGCGCTGCCCGGGCCATGTTGAAACGCCTGTCGGGCCGGTCTCATGAGGTGCTGTCGGCGGTGGTGCTGGCCTGGCCGGACGGGCGCCGAAGCGAGCGCCTGAGCCGGACCAGCGTCACCTTCGCCAAGCTTCCGCCACGCTGGATCGAGGACTATGTGGCCAGCGGCGAGGGGCTGGACAAAGCCGGTGCGTATGGCATACAGAACCAGGCCGGGCTCAGGATCGCCCGCATTTCCGGCAGCTATACGGGTGTCGTGGGCCTGCCCCTGTTCGAAACCGCCGAGTTGTTGCGTGAAGCCGGCTTGTTGCACCGCTGAAACGTGGTAGGCGTCCGCGCTGGAATTGCGCGCCGATGCTATCCTTTCGCCTTTCCGCCATTTTTGAATCCGGTTTGACCCCGGATCGCTGGAAGCCGCAGTGAGCGACGAAATCCTGATCAACGTCACGCCGACGGAAAGTCGCGTCGCCGTCGTCGAAAACGGTTTGCTCCAGGAGCTCTACCTGGAGCGCTCCGGTGACGGCGGCTATGTCGGTAATATCTACATGGGTCGGGTTGAACGGGTACTGCCGGGCATGCAGGCCGCATTCGTCCATATCGGGCTGGATCGGACCGCATTCCTGCATGTCAACGACATCATTCCGCGCCAGCCTGAGCTGACCGAAGACGGCGAACCGGTGGAGGCGCCGCCGATTACCGATCTGATCCGGCAAGGCCAGAGCGTGCTGGTCCAGGTCATCAAGGATCCCCTCGGCACCAAGGGCGCGCGTCTGACCACCCAGCTCAGTATTCCCTCACGTTACCTGGTGTTGCTGCCCGAGGTAGACAACATCGGCGTGTCGGTGCGGATTGAAGCCGAGGCCGAGCGCGAGCGTCTGCGCGAGCTGGTGCGCAAGCTGGTTGGCAATGACAGCAAGGCGGGCTTCATCCTGCGGACCAATGCCGAAGACGTTGGTGAAGACGCTCTTGGCCACGATCTGGAATACCTGCGCCGTCTCTGGCAGCGCATCGATCGGGCCATGCAGAGCGCGGCGCCCGGGCAGTGCGTGTATGAGGATTTGTCCCTGCCGTTTCGCTCCTTGCGTGACCTGATGCATGCCGGTGTCGAAAAGGTGCGCATCGACGATGCGGCGACTCTGGCCGAGGCGCGCAGTTTTGCCGGCGAGTTTTTTCCCGACTGGGTGGATCGGATCGAGCTCTATGCCGCCGCCGGCCCGCTGTTTGATCTGTACGGTGTGGAAGACGAAATCGAACGGGCCTTGAGCCGCACGGTGCCGTTGAAGTCCGGCGGGCATTTGACCATTGACCAGACCGAGGCCATGACCACGGTGGACGTCAATACCGGCGCCTATGTCGGCTTCCGCAATCTTGAAGACACCATCTACAAGACCAACCTGGAGGCGGCCCAGGCCATTGCGCGGCAGCTGCGGCTGAGAAATCTCGGCGGGATCATTATCATCGATTTCATCGACATGGTGGAAGCCGATCACCGACGTCAGGTGCTGAGGACACTGCAGCGAGCGCTGGAGCGTGATCACGCGCGCACTTCGGTGTCCGAGATCTCTGCGCTGGGGCTGGTCGAGATGACGCGCAAGCGCACTACAGAGAGCCTGGAGCATCGCCTGTGCCAGCCCTGTCCGGCCTGCGGCGGTCTGGGCCGGATCAAGAGCGTGGATACCGTCTGTTCGGAGATTTTCCGCGAGATCCTGCGCGCCGTGCGCCAGTTTGAAACCGGTGAAATGCGAGTCATGGCCAGTCCGCCGGTGGTTCACCGGATTCTTGAAGATCACCATCGCACCATTGCCGAACTGACCGAGCAACTGGGCACCACGATCTGTTTTCAGCCCGAAGAGCAGTACGGACAGGAACAGTTCGATGTCGTTCTGCTTTGACTGAAACCCCACAGCCCCACGCTGATACCGGATTCCTGGGCCAGCTGCGAGCGCTGGTGCTGACCACGCTGGCCGTGGTCATCATCCTGACCGCCGTGCTGGTCGGGGTCGGCCGGGCACTGCTGCCCTACGCTGACCACCTGCGGCCATGGATCGAACAGGGCCTGAGTGAGAGGCTCGACCAGGAGGTGGCGCTGGATCGGGTTGAGGCCCATTGGCCGCGATTGACGCCGCGGCTGACGCTGATTGGCCTGCAGTTGGCCGATGAAGCCGGGAGCCGGTTGGAGCTTGACGCCGCCCGTCTCGAAATCCACCTGCTGAATCTGATCAACCGCCGGGCCAACCTGCTGCGTCTGGTGTTGCTCGGGCTCGAGGTCACGCTGGAGGCCGACGATGACGGTCGCTGGGGTGTCGATGTGGACGCGGGTGCAGCAGTGAGCGGGCGTGAATCGTCGCTGCAGCTGCCCGGCCTGGATTTGTTCGTTCAGGATGCCCTGATCCGGGTCAGACCACCCGACTGGCCCGAACTGAGCTTGAGCGTGGGCGAGGGTCAGATCCAGCGGCGTGGCGACCGGACACTGCTGCAAGGGGCCCTGGTGCCTGACCTTGGCCGCGGCGAGCAGACCGAACTGAGGCTGTTGATGCATCATCCACAAGGGCGCTGGTCCGGGGCCGAAGGTTGGGTCCATATTGAACAGTTGCGACTGGCCGACTGGCTGCCGGCTGAACTGCATGGTGCGGGCCACGATGACTGGGTGCTGAACCTCGAGGTCTGGCTGGACTGGTCGGAGCCGGAACAACGACTGCGCTTGGACCTGGACTACGATCTGGGCCCGCCGGCGGGCGAGCCGAAGGTCGCTGGAGACTTGCTGGTCAAGCGGCAGGATCGGGTCGTCCAGGCCGAGATCGGCCAGCTGATTCAAGAGGGGCGCAGCGTGCTGAGCGAAGCAGCCCTGGCCCGGTCAGACTCGCACTGGGCGCTGATGATTGACCGGGCTGACGTGGCCGGTTTGCACGCCATGCTGGCGCCCTGGCTGTATCGCTTTTCGTTCTGGCCATCTGACGCCGCCGGTGATATTGAGGCGCTGGTGCTGGGCGTCGATCACTCGGGTCATTTTCATGCCGCCGGCGGACAGCTGACTGGGCTGGCCCTGGAGTTGATCGACCCGGACTTTTCTTTAGAGCGGCTTGACCTGGCCATTGGTCTCGACGGCGACCGCTTGAGGCTGCTCCCCTCCGGCGGGCTGTCGCTGGGCTGGCCGACGCTGATCCGGGGCACCGCGGAGCTCGAGGAGATCGACGGTGAAATCGTGCTGGCGCCGGACAGCCTGGAACTCCGCTCGCTGCTGATTGACGGGCCTGTGGCCCGGGCTGTGGCCGATGGCTGGATCTATCTGGAGCAGCCGCGTCCGTTTCTGGATTTCTTCATTGACGTCGAGCGGGTCGGGCCGATTGATCCGCGACCGTATCTCCCGCACGGAAACATACCGCCTACGGCCATGGCGTGGCTGGACGAGGCGCTGATCTGGGTTGAGCGGGCCAGTGGCGAGGTCAATTTGCACATGCGCGCGGGTACGATGGCGCGCGATCTGCACCCGGGCTCGTACCAGGCCCGAGCCGATTTCGCCGGGGTGAATCTTGACTACTGGCCGGAGTGGCCGTCCGGGCGCGCGCTGCGAGGGCAGGCCGAATTCGTTGGCCGGCGGCTGTCGGGGCAGGTCGA